>CAYRPT010000540.1:0-3507 GCA_964425895.1 uncultured Solibacteraceae bacterium
TCCGGCTCGACAACGGCATCCGGGAGATGTCGCGCGACCCCGGGGTCCCGGTGGAGCTCGAAGCCTTTACGAGTTACGGGCGGTCCCTGTGGCGGCGTCCGCTGGTGCGCCACGATCAGTGCTTCGGAAGCGCCAACAACGTACCGTTTAACGTGTTCGACCTCGACGGCGACGGCAAGGCCGAGGTGATCGCCCGGCTGGCGGAGGGGGAGCAGGTTTACTTGGCCGTGCTCGATGGGATGAGCGGTCGAATCCTCCGCAAGACGCCCTGGACGGCGATGGTCTCGGATTTCGCCAAGTCATCCACCCGGATTCACATGTCGGTGGCGATGCTCGACGGCCGGCGGCCGGCGATTGTCACGCAGACGGGTCTGTACGAAAACGAGGTGGTTGACGCGTACGACGCCGGGCTCAAGCATCTGTGGAAATTTGAGAGCTTCGCCGAGACCAACGGGAGCGGGTCGCACCATCTTGACATCGCCGACGTCAACGGCGACGGGCGGGATGAGGTGTTGCTCGGGACCACGGTGCTGAACCCGGACGGGACGCTGCGCTGGTCGATCTACCGCGAGCATCCGGATATCGTGGCGGTGAACCGCTTCCTGCCGGGGCGTCCGGGCCGGCAGGTCTACTACGCGGTGGAGAGCAACGTTCACGCCGGCGCCTACCTGGTGGATGCGGCCTCGGGCGCGATCGTTTGGAAGGTGAACCGGGAGGACGACCCCCGGTGGCGCCACGCACACACCGGCTGGGCGGCCGACATCTGGGAAGGTTCCCCCGGGGTGGAAATGATGACGAACCGGGACGGCCATCCGCAGGAGGAGAACGTGCTTTTCGCGGCCGACGGCAGAATCCTGGCGGACCCTTTCGAGCCGGGCTGGCGTCCGGTGAATTGGTCCGGCGGCGGCACGCGCGAGCTCATGAACGGAAGCGGCACGCGTCTCGGGCGGTTCGACGGCCGGGGAGTCATCGCACTGGATATCCCATCGCCGAACGCCGCCGGCAAGGGAGGATGCCGGATGGTGGCTGACTTGGCCGGCGACTATCGGGATGAGGTGGTCTGCATCGGCGAGACCGAGGCCGGCGCCCAGGTGCTGCGGGTGTATACGAACACGGCTCCAGCCACCCGGCGCGAGGTGACGCGGACGTCCAGCCGGGAGTACCGCTTGTGGCTCGTTCACAATATGGGCGGCGGCTATCCGTCGTACTTCGAATGGCAGCCGGAACCGTGATCATCGATCCGTCGGCCGATCCGGAGGTCATCCGCGCCGCCGGAGGGATTGTGTGGTGGCGATCGGGGCGGGAGGTCCGCCTGGCGGTGGTGCATCGTCCGAAGTACGACGACTGGTCCCTGCCAAAAGGCAAGCTCCAGGCGGGTGAGTCGTGGGAAGCCGCGGCGTTGCGTGAGGTCCGCGAGGAGACCGGCTGCGAGGCGCGTGTCATCGATTTCGCCGGGGTGGTCTGTTACCTGGTGGCAGGCCGTCCCAAGGTGGTTCTGTTCTGGAACATGGAGCGTACGGACGGCGCCTTTCTGGAAGCCACCGAGGAGGTGGACAGGGTGGAATGGCTGGGTTTTCGGGACGCCCTGGGGAGGCTGCAACATTCGGCGGAGCGGAGGCTGGTTCGCCTCAGCCGGCGGTGGCCTCCGCGTACCGGCAAACCGGCGGGTGGTGGTTAGGGAGGAAGCTGACTTTGGTGCTGTCCGTGAAATTGTGGTCGGCCTTGGCCGAGTACTTCGTCCAGGATCGAGCGCCGTGCCGACATTGTTGATGTAGTTGTTCCTGCAACATCCTCGAAGGGGATAGCGGAATTTTCTAATGGCCTGGACGCGCGCCGAGGGCGGCCTTGAAGCTTAGCTGAGCGTAGGCGAACGTCACGGGGCTGCCGGGAGTGGATTCCAGGACGAACCGGCCGGGGAAGAGGTGGGCCCAGCCGACGTTGAGCTCGAGGTGGCGGTTCAAACGGATCAGGCTCTGAACATCGATCTCGTGACCGGCATGATTGCTGGTGGCGTTGGGGTTTCGGGCGATGGGGGCGCCGTTGGCCCAGTACAGGTAGTCGTTCCGATTGGCCAGCCAGAAGGAGTGGTAATCCAACTGGAGCCTCCACGCGCCGGTCAGACGCTTCTGAGCACCCGCGCGGGCGCCGTGCATATTCCGCCATCCTTGCCGGTCGGCGATGCCGTATTTGCCGTGGTTGGTGGGATAAAGGTTGTCGAAGGTGCCGATGCGGCCGTCTGTGGGATTGGCGTCGCCGGAGGAGTAGTCGTACTCGGCGAACAGGCGGAGTCCGGGCACGAGGGGGTCGAGCGTGTAGCCGAGCACCAAGGCGGCGGCCCACGCGCGGAGGGGGTCGCCGGCTTGGTTCCCGGCCTGGGCGGCGGCTTCGAAGGAGTAGTCGAATTGATGTTTCAGCGGGCCCTTGAGGCGGATTCCAGCGGTATAAACGTGCTTGCCGCCGGTGACGCCCGCTTCGTTGGGCTCATCGCGGGAGGCGGTCCAGAAGAAATAGGGTTCGACAAGCATACCCCCGCGGTTGGGTTGGAGCGAGGCATGGAAGCCCGCAAGCCGGCCGTCGGTGCGAAAGCGGTCGAACTCCTCGCCATCGGGCACCGCTTCGGCGGCGACGAACCATTCCAGGCGCGCGCCGGAACGCCGCCAGGCCAGGCGAACGGCATCGAAGGACCTGGGGACGTTGGACCATTCGGCGCCGCCGATGAGGCGCTCGTCGCCGTACGCGATCTCCTGCCGCCCGACGCGCAGCGACCATCCCGGTCCGTCGAATGCTCCGAGATCGACAAAGGCAAGCCGCAGGTCGACCGGGTCCTGCACGCGGGACGGCACGGGGACGCGATGTCCGGACGCGCGGGAGTCCTGACCCTGGACATGGAAGCGGAGCCACTTGGCCGGCATGGCGTCGAGCTCGAACCGAAGCCGGTTCAAATAGTAGGTGTCGTTGCGGCCGGGGCGGTAGGCCAGCCCGGTGAAATCCTCCCACCGGCCGCGTTCCTCAAACTGGAGGCTCAGCCAGCGAGGCAGCGGAGAGGGCCCACCGTCCTGAGACCACGCCGGCGGGGCGACGGTGACCAGCGAGAGAAGAAGCAGCAGCCACCGCACTCGCACCCGGCCAGGGCCGGGCACGCGGCCGCGGAAAGCCTCGGCGGACGGAACGTCCTCCGTGGGCGGCGAGTAGTTGAGTGCTCGTCTGGGGGCAGGCGGTCCCGCCCGCCGACGATGCCATATCGGGCCTTTTCCGGCGGCGTGCCAGACTAGACGTCGCAAAGCGCAACGGCTTCCCGGAGCGAGGTCATCGGATCCCGGGTGGGTATGAACTCGTGGGCGTAATAGCCGTCGAACTTCAGGTCGACGACCGCCTGGGAGATCGCCCTGTAGTTCAGCTCCTGGGTGCCGTCGATTTCGTGGCGGCCGGGGTTGCCGCCGGTGTGGAAGTGGGCGATGTACTGGATGTTGTCGCGGATGGTACGGATGACGTCGCCCTCCATGATCT
>CAYRPT010000541.1:0-3505 GCA_964425895.1 uncultured Solibacteraceae bacterium
GGAAGGCTTCTTCGAGGTCTTCGCCACCGTGGTGATCGCGTTCCTTTTCACGCGCATGGGCCTGCTCCGGGTGGCAACCGCCACCGCGGCCGTGCTGTTCTCTACCGTCATTTTCCTCTCGGGCGGGATCATCGGTACCTTCCATCACCTCTATTTCACGGGCACACCGACACCCATCCTGGCCCTGGGCGCCACGTTCAGCGCGCTCGAGGTGGTGCCGCTCGTACTGATCGGCTTCGAAGCGTACGAGAACCTGACCTTGAGCCGGGTTCGCCCATGGGTAGAGGCATACAAGTGGCCGATCTACTTCTTCGTGGCGGTCGCTTTCTGGAACCTGGTAGGCGCCGGCCTGTTCGGCTTCCTGATCAACCCGCCCATCGCCCTCTACTACATGCAGGGGCTGAACACGACGCCCGTACATGGCCACACGGCGCTGTTCGGTGTCTACGGCATGCTAGGCATCGGATTGATGCTCTTCTGCCTCAAGGGACTGGCCGCGCACAAGGTCTGGAAGACGCGGTGGGTGTCGTTCTCGTTTTGGGCGCTGAACATCGGACTCGCGGCTATGGTGCTGCTGAGCGTCCTGCCCGTTGGTTTGCTGCAGACGGTGGCAAGCGTCGATCAGGGGATGGGGTACGCGCGCTCGGCCGAATTCATGCAGACACCCCTGATGGAGACGCTCCGTTGGCTGCGGGTGCCGGGCGACACGATCTTCGCCGTGGGCGCGCTGGCGCTGGGGTGGTTCGTGCTCGGCCTCAAGACCGGCGCTTCGCTGACCGGCGAGACCGAGCGATTTGTGACTGCGGCAGCTCAGTGGCGCACAGGGGAGCAGAACTGAGGTGATCCGGGTTCGGAGAGTCTATGAAGCGCCGCGCGGCGAGGACGGCTGCCGCATCCTGGTGGACGGCATCTGGCCGCGCGGCCTCTCGAAGGAGAGGGCGGCTGTTGACATTTGGCTTCGGGAAGTGGCTCCGACCTCGGGCCTGCGGAAATGGTTCGGCCACAGGACCGAACGGTGGGCCGAGTTCAGGGAGCGGTATCACCGGGAACTCGACCGGCTGGCGGGGCCCATCGAGACGATCCGGTCGCGGAGCCGTGAGGGAACGGTGACACTGCTGTTTGCCGCAAGGGATCCAGACCGCAACAACGCCATCGCCCTCCGCGACTACCTGGCGCACCCCGGAAGCTCCGGGGAACATCCGGCCCAACCGCTCGCGCGGATGGAGTAACCGACAGTCCCCTACATCCGGAGCGTTCGGGTGAAGCCCCGAAAGAGATTCCGCACTGTATCTGCATGACACCGTCAAGGTCAGCTCGAGAGGACCGCGTAGTTCAGCCGGCCTGACCGGCCCCGGGGAAAGGGTTCAGCGCACGGACCGTGCGGCAAAGCAGGCATTGCCGTATCCCGCGCGAGGCTCGCGCCCACAGGTTCACTACGCCGCGTTCCGGCCCCGGGGGAATCTTCCGCGAGCGAGCGGGGGCTGCTTACGCCGGCGCAGGCAGTTTGAGCAGGCGGGCGGCGTTGTCGTAGTAGATCTTCTTGAGGATCGCGTCGGGCAATTCGAGCCCGTAGATCCGCCAGCGGCCCTGAGGCGGGACCGCGGCGGGGGCGTAGTCGAAGTACTCATCCGCGGTTTCGAGGAAACGGTAGTAGATCTCGTAGAGCGCATCCCCGAAAACCTGCTGCGGATACTCGTCCCCGTGCGGCACGGCGTCGGTGCCGAATAGCACGCGATCCTGAAACTGTTCGAAAAACCGGCGGGAGGCGCGGGGCTGACGGCCGAGCTCGCCGATGCGCGCGCCGATCTCGACGTACATGTTCGGATACTTCTCCATGTTTTCGGCGATATAGCCGAGGTTCTCCGCGTTGCCCACGTGCAGGACGATGAAGGCGGTCTTCGGATGGCGCGCGAGCACCCGGAAACGCGCCTCCTGGAGCTCGCGGTCGCTCGGGAAATCCCGGCCGTGGAACGACCAGTCGGGGTGCGCGTGCAACTCCTCGAACCGCTCGTTGAAGCGGTCGATCGGGAGGAAGAACGCCTCCGGATCCGAGGTGTGGATCGCCACCGGAATTCCGAGCGCGCCGCATTCCTCCCACATCGGGTCGAAACGCGGGTCATCCACCTTGACCAGGGCTCCCTCGGGACCGCCATCGCGCAGATACAGCCCCAGCGTCTTTAGGATCTTCAGTCCCTTGGCGCCAGCCGAGTGCGCCGAGCGGATCGCATCACCCTGGAACTTGGCATAGCCGAGCTCTGAGGCGCGGTGCCAGTGGGGTTCGGTGAAGACGAGAAACCGCTCCGGATGCGGCGCGTGAAACGTCGCCACGGCCTGCGCCAGCGCCGTGCCATGTCCTCCGGTGAGATTGACCATCGTACGGATATTCTTGCGGTCCATCACCGCCAGCACTTCGGCCGGGGGCATCGGAACATCGAGCCCTTCGGGATTGTCCTTGGACCAGGTGAGGTGCGCGTGGATATCGATTACGGGGAACTTCGCACGCTCCACGCGGGTTTCCGGCACGTGCAGCATGCTGCGGGGCTGGTATTGTGTGAGATCGAGCGCCGGCGCGGGCTGTTTCGCCGCCTCCGGCTCCGCCGGGCCCCGCGAACAACCAGCCAATCCAGCCGCCGCCGTGCCGATCCATCCTCTCCGGCTCCAGCTCCGCATGCTTTTCTCCATCGATGTGCTGTAATCATACCAGGGAGGGTGCGAGGGAAATGAAGAGGGGTGTGATTGCTGGGTTACTTACCTTCCTCCCGGCCGCCGGGCCGGCGGAGGCCGGTAACTGGCCGCACTGGCGTGGGCCAGAGCAATTCGGCGTCAGCAAGGAGACCGGGCTTCCGTGGAAGTGGAGTCACGAGGAGAACATCACCTGGAAGCTGGCCATGCCTGCCTGGAGCGGCTCCACCCCGATCGTCTGGGACGAACGCATCTTCCTCAACATCGCCGACGGCGGGAAGCTGTATTTGTGGTCCGTAGACCGAGACAAGGGCGAGCCTCTTTGGAAGCGCCACCTGAGCGACGGCGACGAAAAGCGCCGCAAGCAGAACATGTCATCCCCCACGCCGGTCACTGACGGGAAGCGGATTTGGGTGATGGCCGGAACGGGGATCGTCAAGGCGTTTGACTTCGACGGCCGGGAGTTGTGGGTCCGCGACATCCAGAAAGACTACGGCCGCTTCGGCATCAACCATGGCTACGCCTCGTCTCCGCTGCTCCACGACGGCGACCTGTTCATCCCGGTGCTTCACGGGATGCTCACTGATGATCCCTCCTACCTGCTTCGTTTGGACGGTGACACGGGCCGGACCATGTGGCGCGTGGAGCGCCCGACGGACGCGATCCGCGAATCTCCTGACGCCTACACCACCCCGGCGTTGCTGCGCCACGGCGGCCGGACCGAAATTGTCATCAACGGCGGCGACTACGTGACGGGGCATGACCCCGAGACGGGCCGCGAAGTGTGGCGCGCCGGCGGTCTCAACCCCCAAAACAACCCGAT
>CAYRPT010000542.1:0-3503 GCA_964425895.1 uncultured Solibacteraceae bacterium
GAAAACCGGGTTGGAAATCGCAAACGGGTTTGAAGCCTTAGGTTGGATCGTGCACTTCGTCAGGGTGCCTTCCCTGCGGCAGACCCAGAGAACCAAATCGGGCGAATCACACTTGTGGTTCTCGGCTGAAGAGATTACTACCGGAATTTTCGGGTACTTGTATGTGAAGGTAGTACCCTTCGCATCGACAATGATCAACGCGGGCATTTTCTATCTCCTTTTTTGGCTATTGCCGGTTCGGCGACTTGCTCGTCGCCGCCCCCGCCAGCATCTTCTGAAACTCGGGGTCTCCCTGGAGCCCGGCGAAATCGGGATCGCGGGCCGCGTCCTTCGCCGGGTATCCCTGCCGGATCGCCTCGCCAAGGTGCTTCAGGGCTTCCGCGCGGTCGCCCAGCAGCGCGTGGACGGCGGCGGCCTCGTACGTCCGCATCAGGTTTGGAGTGGCGACCTCGCCGCATTCCCGGAGATAGGCCACGGCCCGTTCCCGGTCTTGCAGCTTTGCATGATAGAGCGCCAGCACCGATGCAAGGTCGGCGTCGCGCGGTTTGATCCGGAAGTCGTCCTCGGCCAGGCGGGCTGCCTCGCGGTAGGCCTCCCGAGCCTTCCCGGCTGACCCGGGCGTGAGCTGGTAGTAGTCGCCGAGGTTCCGCCACGCGATATGGATTCGAGGATCCTTCCGGACTGCCTCCTCCTGGAGTTGCGCGGCCCGCCGGTGCTCACCGCGCTGGAACGCGCAGACCGCCAGATTCGAGTAGGCTTCGGCCGACGGCTTGATCTCGATGGACCGGCGCAGCGTCTTCTCCGCCTCCTCGATTCTCCCCGCATACAGCAGGACTCCCCCCAGATTTTCAAAGCCGATCGAGCTGTCCGGTATGAGCCGCGTGACAGCGGTGAACAAATCCGCGGCCTCGGTGAACCTTCCGTTCTCCACATAGAACGCGCCCAGATCGTTGTAGCCCAGCCAGTATTCGGGGCGGAGCCGGATCGCCTTCTTGTATGTATCCTCGGCGAGCTTGGCGTTTCCTTGCCGGGAGTACGTCAGAGCCAGCCCGGCGAGCGCCTCTCCATCGTTCGGATCGAGGTCGAGGGCCTGCTGGTAGTTCCAGACGGCACGGTCAAGGCTTCCCTGGCTGCGCTCGATCATACCGCGGGTCAGGTAGACGGCGGTCAGATCCGGTTCGAGCTGCCCCGCCCGGTTCAGCGTGTTCTTTGCGAGTTCGACATCGGCCGGCTCGTCGTCCACCGCGGCGCGCCTCCAGTACGCTTCGGCCAGCCGGGCATAGGCCCGCGCAAAGAGCGGGTCCAGCTCGACCGCTCGACGGAGGCACTCGATCGCCGGCCCGAGGTTGCCCGTGTCCGGACTTCGCAGGTAGCCCAGGCCTTCCTGGCAGAGCCGGTAGGCCTCGGGATCGCGCGTTTCGCCCGCTGTCAACGCCGCCCGGACCACCGGTTGGATCTCAACCCCCAGTTCGTCGGCCACCATCGCAACCGTGCGCTCGACCAGGAGAGACATCTCCGGACCGGGAATCGACAGGGAGAGGTGCTTGATGTCGCTCCCCGTGCGGGCATTCACCAGCCGCATGGACAGCCGGTATCCGCGATCGTGTCCCTCGATCGAGCCCAACAGCACAAGGTTGACGCCATAGCCTTCGCGCGCCGCCTCCACGGTGCTCAGACCGTATTCGCGGATCCTCGAGGCGGGCACCACCCAGAGGCCGGAGTCGAAACGCTCGAGGCGGGAGAGACCTTCCGTGACGCTCTCGGTGACGCCATCGGCGAAGGCCCTGTCTTCGCCCCTGTCATCCGGTGCGGCGAACGGAAGCACGGCGATGTGCTTCGCCTTCGGCAGGCCGCTGAACCAGCCGGACCGGTAGCCGCCAAACGCCGCCAGGAGAGAACCGCCCAGCGCCGCCGCAACCAGGGCGCGCCGCCTCCAACGGGATCGCCGCTGGCGGGAAGCGCCCTGGAGATCGAGCGCTGTCACGAAGTCTTTCGCGCTCCGGAATCGGCGGCCGGGCTCGGGATGCAGACAGCGGGCAATCGCCTCATCCCAACCGGGCCCCAGGCCGGGCGCGGCTGCCCTCTCCGCCGCCTTTCCCGGGGGCCCTTCCGTCACCGTCCGCGCCTCCGGCGCGCCAAAGAAGCGGCGGCCGGTCACCATCTCGAAAATCACCAGGCCGAAGGCATAAATGTCCGTCGCCGCCGTTGCCTCCCCGCCGGCCAGTTGCTCCGGCGCCATATAGCCGGGCGTCCCCAGGATCGCCCCGGTGCGGGTCAGAGTATCCCCGGCCTGCTCGTCCGCCGGGCCGCCGTGCGCCAGACCGAAATCCGTAATCACGGCGCGGAGCGGGCCCCCGGGGCCCGAGGTGAGAATCACGTTACCGGGCTTGAAATCCCGATGGACCACGTTGGCATCGTGCGCCGCGTCGAGCGCTTCCGCGAGTTGGACCGCGAGCTCGGCCGCCACATGAGTATCCAGCCGTCGTTCGCGCCTGAGGCGGTCGGCGAGCGTCTCCCCATCCAGGAACTCCATGCTCAGGAACGTCACCGGCTGCCTGTCCCCGGCGTCGCGATGCTCGCCGAGGTCGTAGACGCGGCAGACGTTGCGGTGGGTGACTCGCCGGGCAAGGGCGATCTCGCGGCGGAAACGCAGCATGAACCGCTCATCGCCTCCAAACCGCGGCAGGATCGTCTTGAGCGCTACCCGCTGATTGAGGCGCTCGTCGTGCGCTTCGTACACCTCTCCCATGCCGCCTGCGCCGAGGCGGCGCACTACCCGGTATCGCCCCGCGACCACCTCCCCCGGCGAGAAACTCCGATCGGAGCGGACATCCGCGAGGCCGCCCTTCCCAATGGCGGGGGTCTCGAGAAAACCGGCCGCGCGCTCCTCCTGCTCGATCATCCGCAGCACCGCCTCGCGCGCCTCGGGGTCATCCGCTGCGGCCGCACGGACGAAGTTCCGCCGCTCGAGCGGCGGCTTCTCCACCGCTTCAGCGAACAGGTCCTTGGCTCGCTCCTCCTGCTCGACTATCCACCGCTCCGTACCGGCGATCTCCTGGTGGAGCCACAACCGCGCGACGTGCCAGTCCCGCTTCACGGTTTTCGGCGGGATTCCCAACGCTTCCCCCGCCTCCTCCGCCGAAAGTCCGCCGAAATACCGCATCTCCACCACCTGGGCTTGCCGCGGTTCCCGCGCGGCGAGCCGGTCGAGCGCTTCGTTCACCGCAAGCAGCTCCCCGGCGGAATCGGAGGGGGATGGCTGGCCGTCTAAGGTCGCGAACTGAACGTCGCCGCCTCTCCTGGCGGCACCCCCGCTGCTCGCGATATCCACCAGGACCCGGCGCATAGCCTTGGAGGCAAGATCGAGAAAGCACCGGCGGTGGTGAAGCTCGACCGGATCCGCACCCAGCAGACGCAGGTAGACCTCGTGGACAAGCGCCGCCGGCTGGAGCGGACCGGCTGCCTCCCCCCTCGTGTAACGGCCGGCCAGCCGCCGCAACTCC
>CAYRPT010000543.1:0-1119 GCA_964425895.1 uncultured Solibacteraceae bacterium
GATCTCCTTGTGACGGGTCCGGTGAAGCAGGTAGTAGAAGCCGAAGCGCCTGCCGGCGGCGGCGTCCGGCTCCGAGTGGAGCAGGCCGAGCGACGCCGCGGGGAAGAGCGCGGCGGCGCCGGCGGGCAGCGGCATCACGTACTTGCCGATCAGGAGATCACCGTCGATCTTGCGGATCTCGTCGTGGAAGGGCGTGAAGTCGTGAAGCTGAAAGTGGTTGGCCACAAAGCTGGGGGTCACCAGCCCTTCCACCAGTCCGAGAAGCTGGTAGCGCGCCTCCAGGCGCTGATCCGGCTTAAGGTCGAAGTGAAGGTAGGCGAAGGCTCCGGCCTGGTTGGCGTTCGAGATCGCATCCATGCGCCACACGCCATGGAGCTCGGCGGGCGCGGGCACGGCGGCTTGCTCCCAGAGCCGGCGATGGTCTTCAACGGTCATCTGATCGAAGCTGTAGGTGCGCGTCATCGGGAAAGAGAACAGGCGCAGACCGTGGGGGAACACGCCCAGATAGACGCGGCCGAGGAGCAGGTTCTCATTGACCACTTTGAAAACGTCGTAGTAGCCCTGCCAGGGGGGATCGACGTAGCGCAGCAGGATGTAGCGTCCCGGATCGAGATCTCCTCTGCGTTCCTTGAGCTCGATCTCCTCGAGTGTATTGCGGGCGTTAATGCGCCCGTCGGTGTCGGAGGTGATGCCGGCGTACTTGGCGCCCTTCTTGAAAAAGCGCTTCTTGAATCCCGTGAAGATAGCCGCCGACATGGCGTTCAGGACATGGCCGCGGGGGAAGAAGCCTTTCCAGTACTCGTCGTTCCGGATGGTGCGCCCGGCGATATCAATGGACCGCTCTCCCGAGTTCAGCAGGACGTCAATCGGCCCGGTGGGCGCGCGGCGGAAAAGCTTCTCGATTTCGAACTCGGGCCAGTCGACCACGCGGCGCGCGTCGATGCCGGCGAACCCCACAGATGCTTTGGGCTCCGGGAACGGGAGGCCCTGTTCGTGTTGGACGATGCGCTCGGCGATGCGTTCGGCCAGCGCGGAGATGGTGAGAAACGGATTGACGCCCAGGGCGGTGGGGATGACGGCGCCGTCCGCGATGTAGAGGCCGGCATGGACGGAACCGTC
>CAYRPT010000543.1:1129-3490 GCA_964425895.1 uncultured Solibacteraceae bacterium
CTCGTCGACGGCGCCCTGGATGTAGTCGTCCCCCATCGGACAGCCGCCCAGCGGGTGCGCCGTGATGAGGTGCCGGACGTCAAACATCGCCCAGAGCGGATTCTCGATGAAGCTTCCGCCCTGCGCGCGGGCATGACGCCGCAGTTCCTCATTGATCCGGGTGAAGACCGGCTGGCGGCCGGCATCGTTCCAAACGACCCGCAGGCGGCCGTCGCGCTCGAACACCGGAGCGTCGAACTCCATCGCCCCGCGGGCGTCGTCGAATCCCATGCACAGGTAGAGCATCGTGTGGTTGAGCGCGCCGCCGCCTTCGTTCGGCAGAATCGGGTTCAGGTCGTGGAAGATTCGCAGGCGTTCGGCCGCGTCATCGCCCGCATCGGTGTCTTCGCGGCGGGCAAACGCGAAGGCTGCCTTGGCGGCTTCGACGTAGGCCGAGGGGAACGACAAGTCCTCGATGGTGAAACGCCGGTCGATGGCACCGCCGTTGTACCGGATAACGCCGACGATGGTGGGACCGGGCGCCCGCTGGACACGGCCGCTCGACGTCTTCGTCCCGAAGCCGAGCACGTTGGTCGGGAAATCGCCGTTGTAGGAGAGCCCGAAGAAGTCGCCGTTGCCGCCGAACGCCGTCCCCACCGCGGGTGAAACGGCCAGACCCCGCCTCTCGCTGCGCATGAGGATCTCGGTGGAGTTGATCGACCCGGCGGCGAGAATCACGTTGCGCGCATCCATACTAAACCGGCGGGCCGACTTGGCGGTTCTCACGTGCTTGCCGTGAACGCGCCAACCGCCCCCGTCGAGCTTCTCGATCCATTCGACTTTGGTCTGCGTGAAGATGTCGGCGCCCGCCCGCGCGGCCATGGGCAGGTAATTCATGTAAAGGGTGTTCTTGGCGCCGGTGTTGCAGCCGGATACGCAGTCGCCGCAATCGGTGCAGGGAGTCTGCGGAACGCCGTGAAGGTTGACCCCGTTGATGTCGAAGTTGACGGCCAGGTCAAGCGCTCCGGTGGCGGCAGGAATCTGATCGCCGCGGCGGCCTAGGGCGCGCACCTTCAGAAGCTGGTGAGCCCGGGGGTGCGGGCGGGCGGCCAGCACGGACCGGGCGCGGTCGTAGTATTTCTGAAGCTCGGCCAGCCGGATTGCGGCCGGCCAGCCAGACTTCTGGAACACATCCTCGTCGGGAACAATGGCGACGTTGGCGTTGATCAGCGAGGTGCCGCCGAGCCCCGAGCCCTTGATGACCGAGATATCGCTGTAGGTCAGCAGCTCATAGAGCCCCAGCGGATTCAGATTCGAGCGCGCCTCCCGGATCGCCTCGTCCAGGCGATCGGGAAAGGACCCGATGGGCCACTCGCGGCCGCGCTCGAGAATGCAGACCGAAGGCTGGCCGTTCTGACCGGATTGGGCAATGCGCGCCGCCGTGATGGCGCCGCCATATCCCGAACCGACTACCACGAAGTCATAAGACGGCCTTCTCTGATCCCAGGGTTTGGACAGCATAGGTTTCCCCTCCGGAAACGTAACGTTCTCGTTAGTATGGCGCAAAACCGGACGGGGGGAAAGACCATCTTCGGGCGCGCGACTCGGAAATGATGGTTTGCCGCGCTTCCTTTGTTGGCGGCAAGACGCAAATTGTCGATGGGCTTCATGCCCGCGGGCACCTCGGGAAACTGGCTCGCAAACTGCACCTCAATGACGAGAATCGCCGGAACCGTTGGATGCTGGTGGTCAAGCTCGAGGAGCTCTGAGCGAACCTGCCCTCCCTGCCGCTTGTTACAATTCAAGTAAGAGTCTCGAATGAATCCCCACCAGTCGGTGCCCGGCGGCAGCCGGGCGGCCCTGCCGGCACCCGCCGCAGGCGAAGTGTCTTTCCGGAATCCAGGTCGAACCAACGATGCCAGCCCGTTGTCTCGACTCGCGTCGGTGGCGATGGGAGGTGGGTTGGCCGCCGCCGGCGCCGAGCTTCTCGTCGCGGTGGAGGCCGAGCCCGAAGTGCTGGCGTTCCCGGCTGAGTTTCTGCCCGCCGCCGCCGCCACCGCCGTCCTCGTGAGTCTCATCCCGGCCGCGCTTGGCGCGCTGGCGCGGGGGTTGCCGAGGCGGTGGAAGCCCCGCCTGCCGTGGCGGCGCACCGAGTTCCTCTTTCGCTCCGCTCCCGCCGCCTGCGCCGCGCTGGGTCTGGCGCTGGCGTGGAGCGGTCTCTGGTTTGCCTCGCGCCACGATGGCTCTCTCGAGCACGAGCATACGTGGCTGGATCTACTCGTGCTGGCCGCCGGGGCGGGCTTATCGGCACTGGCCGCCGTCCGGCTGCGGCCGCGCCCGCGGCTGGTTCTTGTAGGCGCGGTCTTCACCGCCCTGTTGGCC
>CAYRPT010000544.1:0-3489 GCA_964425895.1 uncultured Solibacteraceae bacterium
GAGGGCCGCGTGAGTCCCCAGGTGCGCTCCAACTACCTCGCCTCGCCGCCCTTGGTGGTGGCCTACGCGATCGCGGGCCGCGTTGATATCGACCTTCAGAGTGAGCCGCTGGGCCGCGACGCGTCCGGAGCCGGCGTGTTCTTGAGAGACATCTGGCCGTCGCCGGCCGAGGTGCGGGAAGTCATGCTGCGTTCGGTGCGTTCCGAGATGTTCCAGGAGACCTACGCCAAAGTGTTCGTGGGGACGCCGGTGTGGCAAAACATCCAGGTGCCCGGAGGAGACGCCTACGCCTGGCGCGACGATTCCACTTACGTTAAGCACCCGCCGTTTTTTGAGGACCTCGGACCGGTGGTCGAGACCATCGAGGACATGTCCGGCTTGCGCGCGCTCGCGGTTCTTGGCGACTCGGTGACCACCGACCATATCTCGCCGGCGGGTTCCATCCCGGCCGACGGCCCCGCGGGCAAGTATCTTATTGCGATGGGCGTCGAGCCCAAGGATTTCAATAGCTTCGGCGCGCGCCGCGGCAATCACGAAGTCATGATGCGCGGCACCTTCGCCAATGTCCGGATTCGCAACGCCATGGCTCCGGGGACCGAGGGCGGCTGGACCCGGCATCAGCCCTCCGGCGACGTGATGTTCATCTACGACGCCGCCATGCGCTACAAGGAGGAGGGCGTGGGGCTCGTCGTCATCGCCGGCAAGGAGTACGGCACCGGGTCATCGCGTGACTGGGCGGCAAAAGGCACGGCCCTGCTCGGGATCCGGGCGGTTGTCGCCGAGAGCTTTGAGCGCATCCACCGTTCCAACCTGGTTGGTATGGGGGTCCTCCCGCTTCAGTTCCTTGAGGGCGAGAATCGCGAGTCGCTCGGACTCACTGGCAAGGAGCTGTTCGCCATTGAAGGCATCGAGCGGGCGATCGCGGGTGACAAGATCGCCACCGTCCGGGCCGACGGTGCCGCCTTCCGCGTCAAAGTCCGGCTCGACACGCCGACTGAGGTCGATTACTACAAGAACGGCGGAATTCTCAAGTACGTCCTGCGGGAACTGGCGGGCAAGTAAGCCCGCCGGACCTGCATCGCCAGACGCCGGCGGCGCCATCGGCGCGCAATCAAGGTATGCTTTAGATAAATGGGGCTGACCGGGATGCTCGATCTACGTTTTGCCCGCCGGTGCTGGCCGGCCTTGATCGCCGGAGCGGCCATGGCCGCCGCTCCCGGCGCCGTCGATTTCCAGCGGGAAGTCCGGCCGATCCTTTCGGACAACTGCTTTCATTGCCACGGGCCCGACAAGGAGACCCGCATGGTGAACCTGCGCCTCGACCTTCGCGAGGACGCCATGGCGCCTCGTGCGAAAGGCCCCGCGGTGGTCCCGGGCGATCCGGCGAAGAGTCTCCTCTGGCAGCGCGTGAACCATGAGAAGCCCGCTTTGCGAATGCCGCCGCCGTACTCCCATAAGACCCTCACCGGCGAGCAGAAGGAGACTCTCCGCCGCTGGATCCAGCAGGGCGCGCCGTGGGAGGAGCACTGGGCCTATCGCGCTCCGCAACGGCCGGCCCCGCCCGCGGTGCGGAACGAATCCTGGGTCCGGAATCCGATCGACCGGTTCATCCTGGCGAGGCTGGAAGCCGCCGGCCTCGCACCGGCTCCCGAAGCCGATCGCCGCACGCTCGCCCGCCGCGTGGCGCTCGACCTCACCGGCCTGCCGCCCACGCCCGAGGAGGTTGAGACCTTCGTCGAAGACCCCGCCCCCGACGCCTATGAGCGCCTGGTGGACCGTTACCTGGCCTCGCCCCACTACGGCGAGCATCGCGCCCGCTACTGGCTGGACGCCGCCCGCTACGCCGACACCCACGGCATCCACATCGACAACTACCGGGAGATGTGGCCCTATCGCGACTGGGTCATTCGGTCCTTCAACCACGACCTGCCCTTCGATCAGTTCACCACCGAACAGCTCGCGGGGGATCTCCTTCCCAACCCAACCCTGGAGCAACGCGTGGCGTCCGGATTCCACCGCTGCAACGCCACCACGAATGAAGCCGGCGTCATCATCGAGGAGGTTGAGGCGATTTATGCCAAGGACCGGGTGGATTCCACCGGCGCCGTGTGGCTGGGGCTGACCGTCGGGTGCGCCACCTGCCACGACCACAAGTTCGATCCCATCAAGCAAAAAGACTTCTACTCGCTGGCGGCTTTCTTCCGCAACACCACCCAGCCCGCCATGGACGGCAACGTCCACGACAGCCCGCCGGTCATCCCCGTGCCCTCGGACGCCGACCGGCCGCGGTGGTCCGAGCTCGCGGCGGAGCGAGACCAGATCCGGCAGTCCATGCGGCGCATTGAGGAATCCCCCGATCCGGGCTTCGAGGCGTGGCTGGCGGGCTCGGAACGGGCCGGAATCGAGCGCCCCCTGAACGCCGGGCCGGAACCGGTGAGCCTGCGGCTGGAGACCGGAGCGCCTCCCCGGGCAGTTTACGGCTCGCGCCAGAGGAGCCTCGAATTGCCCGCGGGCGTAACCCTGGCTGCGAGTGAGTTGCCCGACGTGTCCGCGCTGCGCTTCTCCGACAAGGCCTCCGTCGCGCTGCCCAATCTGAAGGCGATCGAGGCTGACCGTCCGTTCAGCATTTCCGTGTGGTTCTACTTTCCGACAGGGGAAGACCGATTCGTGGTCGCGAGCCAGAATGATCCCAAGCGGAAGTCGCGCGGCTGGGCGATCTCGGTGAACGCCCGGGTTCCCTCGCTGCGAATCGTCGGCGACGAGGGCCGCGGAATCAACGTGGCCGCCGGGCACCTGGAACAGCTCGCGCCGGGCTCGTGGAACCATCTGGTGTTCACCTACGACGGAACGCGGAGTCTGAAGGGGCTCGGGGTCGCCTGGAACGGCCGCCTGCTCGCCGGGCAGCGCCGGGGCGACGAAAACATCTCCCGGCTCACCGGATCCATCAATAGCGGCCGGCCGCTGCGCCTGGCCGGCGATGCCCGCAACTTCCTCCCCGGGGGCGCCATCGCCGATTTCCGGGTCTTCGACCGCGTGGTGACGGAAGAGGAGATCCGCCTGTTGGCGTCCTGGCCCCGAGCCTACGCCGCCCGGGGAAAGCCGGCGAGCGCGCTGACACCGGAGGAGCGCCAGGCGCTCCATGTCTATTACCTGAATCACGTGCGCCAGGAATACCGCGCCCTCACCGAAAAGCTGGCGCGGATTGAGGACGAGCGCAACACCATCGCCCGCCGCAGCCCCGTCACGCACGTGATGCAGGAGAGGGCGGACCAGCAGCCGTTCGCGCATCTTCTGTATCGCGGGATGTACGACCAGCCGCGCGAGCGGTTGGAGCCCGATATACCGGGAATCCTTCCCCCGATGGAGCCCGGCATGCCCCGGAATCGTTTGGGATTGGCCCAATGGCTGTTGTCGCCCGGAAATCCGCTCACCGCGCGCGTCACGGTGAACCGCTACTGGCAGGAGGTCTTCGGCGCCGGGCTTGTCAGA
>CAYRPT010000545.1:0-3488 GCA_964425895.1 uncultured Solibacteraceae bacterium
TGACGCCGAAACACGAACGCGACCGCCAGAGCCACGACATTGCCAAGGCCGTGCGGAATGATCTCGAACCCATCGCCCGCAAGCACGGCGCGCGGATCAAAGTGGCGGAAGTGCCGCCCGGGCCGCCGGTTCTGCAGACGCTGGTGGCGGAGGTCTACGGGCCGTCGCACGAAGGCCAGATCCGGATCGCCGGCGAAATCAAGCGGATGTTCGAAAAGGCGGATGGCGTGGTGGACGTGGACTGGTATGTCGAGGACGACCAGCCGAAGTACCAATTGACCGTCGACCAGGACAAAGCCGCGCTCAACGGTATTTCGGAAGAAGACATCGCCCGCACGGTGGCCCTCGCCTCCGCGGGCCAGTCCGCCGGACTGCTGCACGACAGCGCCTCCAAGGAGGATGTGCCTATCACGCTGCGGCTCGACCGGGCGACGCGTTCGGATCTCGACCGCATCCAGGAACTCAAGGTGCAGGGCCGGATGGGGAACCTGGTTGCCCTCCGCGAGCTGGTGGCGGTAAAGAAGACCATTGAGGACAAGAGCATCTATCACAAGAACCTGATGCCGGTGACGTATCTCACCGCCGACGTGGCCGGCGTCGTTGAATCGCCCGTGTACGCCATCCTGCCGCTGATGGATCAGATCGACCGGATGGCGATTCCGGAGGGCTACCGGATCGAGCAGTTCACTGCTTCCCTGCCCGCGGACGGCTCCAAATACGCGATGAAGTGGGATGGTGAGTGGCATATCACCTACGAGGTCTTCCGGGACCTGGGGCTGGCGTTCGCCGCCGTCCTGGTGTTGATCTACGTTCTGGTGGTGGGTTGGTTCCAGAGTTTCCTCACGCCGTTGGTGATTATGGCCGCGATTCCCTTCTCGCTGGTCGGTATCCTGCCCGCCCACGGCCTGCTCGACGCGTTCTTCACCGCGACCTCGATGATCGGGTTCATCGCCGGCGCGGGCATCGTGGTGCGGAACTCCATCATCCTGGTTGACTTCATCGAACTGCGGCTCAAAGAAGGGATGCCTCTGGACCAGGCGGTGATCGACGCTGGCGCGGTCCGCTTCCGTCCCATGATGCTGACCGCCGCCGCCGTGGTGGTGGGCGCCAGCGTCATTCTGTTCGATCCGATTTTCCAGGGACTGGCTATTGCCCTGATGGCCGGCGAGGTCGCCTCGCTGGCGCTGTCACGCATGACCGTCCCGATTGTGTATTTCTTGATCAACCGAAGGAGATCGCATCAATGACCGTCAACCGCTATTTGCGCGCCGTCGCGGGCGCCTTCGTACTGGCAAGTGTCGCCCTGGGCTACTATGTTCATCCCGGCTGGTTCCTCTTCACCGCTTTCGTGGGGCTGAACCTGTTCCAGAGCGCCTTCACCAACTGGTGCCCGATGATCACGCTGCTGAAGAAGCTGGGCGCGACCGACGACACGTGTCCGGGCCGCGCCGCCGGGATGTGAGAGAACGGAGTCCGGCGCGGGTGGCCCTCGACGGCCCGGCGGACGCTGTCCGCCGGGGCTCTGGTACAATCCTTACGGCCTGACGTGCCTTGGGAGCCAGCTTCATGCAGTTTGGTATTCACTCGCTGCTGTTCACTGAAACGTTCCTCGACAAGGACCTCCCCCTGCTCGACGAGTGCCGGCGCATGGGTTTTGAGGCTGTTGAGATCATCCCGTTCGATCCGGACAATTTCCCGGCCGCCAAGGTCAAGAGAGCGGCGGCCGACCTCGGCTTAACCATCAATACCGGCTATGGCATGCCCGCCGAGTACAACATCATCGCGCCCGACGCGGCGGTGCGCCGCCGGGGCGTCGAATTCTCCAAGCGGCTGGTCGATTTGAGCTACGAGGCCGGCGCGCGCGTCTTCGGGGGCATGATCTACTGCGGCTGGGGCTACTTGACCGGCCGGATGCGGACCGCCGAAGAGTGGGCCTGGGCCGTGGAAGGCTATCGCGAGATCGCCGGCCACGCGCTCCAAGGCGGAAGCCTCATCCTCGGCATCGAGCCGGTCAACCGCTTCGAGTCTCACTTCATCAACATCGCCGCCGATGCGGTCCGGTTTCTTCGTGACGTCGGTCTGCCGAATGTCAAGGTCCACCTCGACACGTTCCACATGATCCGGGAGGAGGACAGTATCTCCCGGGCGGTACTCGCCACCGGCGCAGACCTCGGATATGTTCATGCCTGCGAGAATCAGCGTGGGGTGCCGGGCACCGGGCAGGTGCCGTGGGTCGAGTTCTTCCGGGCGTTGAAGGCGGTGGAGTACGACGGCTGTGTCACCATCGAATCCTTCGATCCCGACATGGAGAAGATCGCCAAGCTCTGTTGCATCTGGCGTCAACTGGCCGATTCCCCGGAGCAGCTTGCCACCGACGGCCTTGCTTATCTGCGGCGAGTCCGCGACCAGGTCTGGGCGGAGGCGTAACCCGCCGCGGCGCGCGGCGCCGCGGCGGAAATCCAGTCAGGCGGAGAGACGGGCTACCGGAACGTGCCGGCAAACCCACTGGCGAGCCCCAGGGGGGTCCGAAGTCCGAACAGGTTGGCCGGTGAGAGCCCAAAGGCTTCCGAGCGCGTGGCGGCGACAATCCGGTCATCGGACGCGTAAGCCAACACGAGCGTGGGTTTCACCAGCGAATCGAGTCCCTGGAGAGATTGCTTCTGCTCCGCCGACAGGGCCTCGGCCAGCGGTCCGGCGATCGGCCCGATGTGGTGATACATCATGCCGGAGAAGTTGTTGTTCCCGTCGCGCGGCAGCAGCGCGGTGAAGTTCGCCGAGGTGACCAGGCCGGCGCCGCTCTCCCGGGTGGCGATGGCCTTGTCGATGAGCGGCCGCGAGGGACCGGCGATCCAGTACCCGCCGGCAAACGTATAGTGGATCTCCGCCAGCCTCCCGGCGGGGAGCGTGATGCGGTAGTACGGCCGCCCGCCCACGGCTTCCTCCGTCATCTGCACGCCGGCGGGCTTCCCCTCGGAGGCCGACACTTGGCTGATCGCGTCCACCAGACGCCGCAGTGAGTTCTGCAAACGGCCGGGGTCATGGACTTCGGCGACCAGTTTCCAGGAAGGCACGGGAATAGCCGGGCCGTCGAGAGCCACCACGAACTCCCCACCGAAAGCCCCCGCGACGTCATGGCGGATGTTCATGCCGAGCTTCGCGTCGGCTTCGGTGATGGCGCGGGCGAAGTCCGGGAAGGTGGCCAGCAGGTCATCAATCACGGCCGCCGGCTGCTTCACCGCGAAGGCCGAGACGATCGACGCCTCGCTGGTCACATAGTCGAGAGCGCCAATCGGCGACGGCTCGGCGAGCCAGGACGCAATGCCCGTTCGGGGGCCGCGGAAGGTGACGACAGCTCGCGTATCCGGCGCTCCATCCGACTCCTTCTGGCCGACGACCAGCGCCCTCAGGTTACCGAGGATCTCCGCATCCTTCTCCTTGGCGGTAAGCCGCTCGAGATCCGCGGCGAACAGAAAGCTCGCGCCTTCCCT
>CAYRPT010000546.1:0-601 GCA_964425895.1 uncultured Solibacteraceae bacterium
CATGCCCCACTGGTAGGCGCCATCGAGCGCCGGGTTGTCATACAGGGATTCGAGCTCCGGCACGTGAACCGCATGGTCCACGAAATCCGGCGCCTCCCGGTAGTGCTCCAGCGTCGCTTCGCGCACAAGCGGACGGCCCTCCATCGAGTGGTGGTCCTGGGTGGTGACCAGCCGGTAGGTCCGCCCGGTGGCGCTGACCGTCACGCCGCCCAGAAAGCCCATGGCCGCGGCCGCCCGCAGCGGGTAGACGTTGTGACCGCAGCCGCGCCCCACCCGGCCCGTCTTCGACCGGCCGTAGCCGAGCTCGAGTCCGATCGAGCCGTCTGCCTGGCCTGGCATCACGAACGCCGGAACCTCGATCGAACGCTCGCCGGCCGCGATCTTCACCAGGTCACCTGTCTTGACGCCCAGCTCCTTCGCGGTGCCCGGGCTCATCAGGGCGGCGTTGTCCCAGGTGAGCTTCGTCATCGGGTCCGGCATCTCCTGGAGCCAGCCGTTGTTCAAATACCGCCCGTCATAAACGGAGCTGCTGGCGAAGAAAACCGCTTCCAGACCGCCCGCCGGAGCCGCGAGGCCCCGCGCCGCGCCCAGCACTGCGTCG
>CAYRPT010000546.1:611-3486 GCA_964425895.1 uncultured Solibacteraceae bacterium
TCAACGCCACGCTCACCGGCGCGAAGGCTGTTCCCGCGATGACGCCGTCGTGAAGAGCGGCGCGCCAGGCGAGCTCCTTGTCGCCGGTGAGCCGCTCCATCCAGAAATTGCGGACGATATCGTAGCCGCGTTGATCCTTATAACCGGAAATCAACGCCAGCACTTCGGCGGCGGTCTTACCGTCGTACAGCGGGGCGATCAGGGGCTGCTGAACGCTGGCCGTTCCGTCGATCGCGCGGGCGTCCCCCCAGGCTTCGAGATAATGCGCTTGCGGCAGATGCCAGGTGGCCGCCGCGGCGGTCTCATCGACTTCGAGACCAAGGTGAATCACCGCGCCCGCCTTTGCGAGATTCGCGGCCAAACCGGCGTCCGCCGGGGCGGTGAAAACCGGGTTGCCGCCGAGAATGAGCAGCGTCTTCACCTCGCCGGCGGCCAGCGCCCGGCCCAGGTCCGCAACGCCTTGCGTGTCCGGCGCCGCCACGGGTTCGCGAAACGTGACGGTCCGTCCGATGTTGCCGAGAGATTCGTTCACCAGGTACGCCAGCGCGTGAACCGCAGCCGGCTGCCGCGGACCGGCGGTAACGATGGAGCGTCCCCGGTGCGCTTCGAGGTCCTTACGGACCGCGTCGTACCGGGCGTCGGCGGGCGGCTCCAAGCCGGCGAGGGCCTTGGCCACCGCGGCTATGCCGCTCGATTTCACGCGGAAGCGGTGGTCCGCCATCGCTCCGGTGATCGAGAAACCGCTTTCGAAGGCATACAGCCGGTTCATCGAATCTTTCTCGTTCTCTACCTGCCGGCCTCGGGAGAACTGTTTGATCGTGGCGAGCGACGGCGCGTCGGCGCCGAGGAAATCGCTGTCCAGCGATACGATGACCGCCGCTTGGTCGAACTGGTAGTGCGGTTGAACCTTCCTCCCAAACGCGATCTCCGCCCCGAACACCTCGGCCGCGCGGGAAAGCGGCTCGTACTCCACCCAGCGCGCGTTCGGCATCGCCGACTGGAAATGATCCCGGACCGCGAGGAGCGAAGGAGAGTTCATCGCCTCGCTCAATACCCAGATGCCTTCCCCGTTTCCGGTGAAGCGCTCCCGCGCGAACTGAACGAAGGCGTTCCAGTCGGAAGGCCGGCTCTCGTGAAGGACACGCCGCGACCGGTCGGGATCGTAGAGGCCTAACACGGAAGCCTGGGCCATCGCCGCGGCCGCCCCGAGGCTCGCGGGATGTTTCGGATTGCCCTCCACCTTCGTCGGACGGCCGCCGTGGGCTTCCACCACCAGGCCGGTGGCGAACCCGCCGAGCGTCATCGCCGTGGCATAGTGCATCGGCTTGCCGGGGATGTAGTCCTCCACTCCCTTGGCCAGCGGCAGGATCTTCTCCTCGGGCCGACGGCAGGCCACCAGCCCGGCGAGCCCGAACGATGCCGCCATCAGCTTGAGCAGTGTGCGCCGGGAGTGGGAGCTGGTCATCTCCGAGGCGCCCGTCGGGAACTCGCGGTGCAGCCATTCCCGGAACTCCGGCGTGTCCGCCAGCTCGTCGAGGCTTCGCCAGTACTGTTTGCCGTCCACCATCTGGTTCTTCACGCTGCTCGCCCCTCTCCAGCCATCCGCCTAACGGTGACACCCCGCGCATTCGACCGGGGGCTTGATCCCCTGGGCCGCGATCAGTTCGCGCCCGATCACCACCGGGTCCCGGTCAGGCGTCCAGCCCAGATTCGTAACCTCGCTCACCGGCCGGACGTGCGCCTCTGGATTGCGATGGCACTCCAGGCACCACGCCATGCTGAGCGGCTCAACTTGTTTCACGACGATCATCTGGTCCACGCGTCCGTGGCACGACACGCAGCTCACTCCGGCGGTCACGTGGGCCTGATGGTTAAAGTAGACATAATCGGGAAGGTTGTGGACTTTCGTCCACGCGATCGGCTTCCCCGTTGCATAGCTGTCACGGACCGGTTGCAGCAGCGCGCTGTTCTCTTTGACCCGCACGTGGCAATTCATGCACACCTCAGTTTGCGGCACGGCCGCGTATCCTGCCTTCTCAACCGTGTAATGGCAGTAACGGCAGTCGATGCCCAGGTTTCCCGCGTGCAGTTTGTGGCTGTATTCCACCGGCTGCACCGGAGCGTAGCCGGTCTCGCGAACTTCCGGATGCGCCAGATAGGCGATCAGCGCGACCGTTCCCACGCCGCCCACGGCAAGCACCGTGGCGATGATGCGGAAATACTTGTCAGTGGATTTCCCAAATGGTGCAGGCATTGGTGTTATCGGTCAACCAGCAATGGGGGACGGCCCCTCCGCGGGGACTCTCTCGGATCCCAGCTTCCCCGGCTAACCCGTGGGAGAGCGCTGCGTTTCCAAGGGGTGGCACGTCTCGACCAGGGGTTATGATATCAATCATATCCTGAATCTGTCGTTACGTGCTCCAATTCCGGAAATTTTCTCGCCGTACAGTAATCAGTCTGGAATCATATACTGGGATGCAAGAGGGATGAGGAGGGTCGCAGCAAAACTGGGACGGGCTTTTGGCGGACTGAAGGTCCGCTACAAGCTGATGCTGTTGCACAACTTGTTCTACTTGATTCTGACCTGCGGCGTATACTTTTCGCTTATGCCCTCCATTGAGGGATGGGTGGCGGAAGCGTGGGCGCGGCGGGGGGTCGCGGAAAGGGAGTTCTACGACGCACTCGTTCAGCGGGCGCGGATTACTATTTTCGTCGTATTAGGCGTTACCTACTGGCTGGCGGTGTTGATTCTCGAGGGGTTTGTGATGCGGTTGTATATCTATCGCCCGCTGCGCATGTTACTTGATGCGGATGAGGCCTCACGCTGCGGCGACACGCGATCGTGTTCGTGCTGTCGGACTTCTTCGCATTCGCG
>CAYRPT010000547.1:0-3483 GCA_964425895.1 uncultured Solibacteraceae bacterium
GATGGAGCAGTCCCTCGCCGCCCTGGTGCGCAGCGGGAAGGTCAGCGTCGAGACTGCCCGGGCCCACTGCTACCGCCCGGACGACCTGGCGGGCCACCTAGAAGTCCGGTGACCGGAAACAAAGAAGCCAGAGACGGCACGCCGGGGTCAGCGTGGGGCGGCGTTGCCCGGCCTGGCGGTCCGGTAGAGAATCCAGCCTACGCCGGCCACCGCCGCCAGCGCCGCGATGTCGCCGGGAGCGCCGCTTAGGGCGGGCGTGGCCATGCGGGGGGCGATACCGGCCGCCACGAGGCCCGCTACCGCGACACCGGCCAGGCCCTCGCCCGCCACCAACCCGGACGCGAGCAGCACGCCCGGATCGGCGGATGCCGTCCCCGAGGCTTTCGGTACGGTTCCGCAAAGCGCGCGAATACAGCCGCCCACGAAGATCGAGGCCATGGTGCCTAACGGAAGGTAGACGCCGATAGCGAAGGCCAGGGGAGAAATCCCGGTGAGCCAGGCGCCGATGGCCAGCCCTCCGCCGGAAAGGACCAGGCCCCAGGGCAGTGAGCCGGCGAGAACGCCTTCAACGATCGTTTTCATCAGCGTCGCCTGCGGCGCGGGGATCTCCGGGGAACCGAACGCGTAGGCGTTCCCCAGCAGCATCACGGTGGCCGCCACCGCCCAGCAGGCGAACGACGCCCCGATGAGCTGGCCGAGCTGTTGCCGCGCCGGTGTCGCCCCCACCAACCAACCCGTCTTGAGATCCTGCGAGATGTCCCCAGCTTTGGAGGCGGCCACCGCAACGATGGTCGCCACCGTTAACACCGCGGCCCGGGCATTGGCATCGGTCCAGCCCGCCGCCGCAAATACCGACGCGATGCCCAACAGCGTGATCAGCGCCATTCCCGATGTCGGTTGTGAGGACACCCCGACCAAACCAACGATGCGGGCGGCCACCGCTACGAAGAGCAACCCGAACAGACCCACGCCGACGGCCGCCAGGGCCCGCGGAACCTGGCCGAGGCCGCCGGCAAAGATGCCGGGGACGAGCCCGGCCACCAGGACGACGGCGAGAACGGCGCCGATTACGAACGATCCCGGCAGATCCCGCTGGGTCATAGGCGCCGCGGTTTCCGCCGTCTCTCCACTCCCTCGCCGGCGCAACCCACGAACCACCGCGGCGAACGAACCCACCATCGCCGGCATTCCCTTGATCACGGTAAGGATGCCCGCTACCGCCACCGCTCCGGCGCCGATGTACCGGACATAGCGCGACCAAATCTCGCCGGCCGTCATCGCGCCGATCAGCCGCTCCGCCTCGGGGGCGAGCGGTGTCGCCAAGCCACCACCCACGGTGGCGACGAGCGGCGTCAGAACCAGCGAGGAGATCAGCGAACCCGCCACCAGTACTCCCGACTGCCGGTAGCCCAGTATGAAACCCACGCCAATCAGGGCCGGCGCCAGCTCCAACGCCAGTTCGGCGCGGGGAGGGGCGGGAAGCGCCAGGTGAACTGCCGCCGGAATCGCGAACGCCAGGGAAACCGCTAACTTAACGGCGGCGCCAACCGCCATGCCCCGGAATATCGCTGCCCCGGCCGACGCTCCTCCGGTGGTCGCCCGCAGCACCTCCGCGCACGCGGTTCCCTCGGGGTACGGCAGTTCATCGTGCGCTTCGACGATCAGAAGCCGCCGCAGGGGAATCATCGCGGCCAACCCGAGTACGCCGCCGAGGAACGCCAGCACGGCGACCTGCCAGTAGGGCGGCGCCATCGCCCACATGAAAAGCGCCGGGATTGTGAAGATCGTGCCGCTGGCGAGCGACGTGGACGCGGAGCCCACGGTCTGCGACAGGTTCGCCTCGAGAATCGTGCTCCTCCGGCGCAGGAGCCGGAACACGGCGACCGTCATCACCGCGGCGGGAATCGACGCCGACACGGTGAGCCCCACCCGGAGCCCGAGGTAGGTGTTGGCGGCGCCGAAAACGACACCGAGGACCACCCCGGTGGCCACGGCCTTTAGGGTGAACTCCGCGATCTCCGCTCGCTGCATGTCCTCGTACTGTGGCAGCAACGCAACATGTGGCGCAAGTGGTGCGCGCCCGGACCGCCGGGCCGGCCGACATCGTCGAAACGGCTACCCAACCAGCTTGGCGACGAACTCAATGCCGGATACCATCAAGCCGGTGAGCCGCGTTGAGAAACAGCTCGCCAGCATGATGCCGAGCCCTCCGTTCAGCAAGTACAACAGCGGACGCCGTCCGATGGAGATCGCGGGCTTTCGCCCCTCGGCGCCATGTTCGCGGAGCAGGAGCGTCGACACAACCATTGCGCCGAACAGAAGAACGCCCAGCACCGGCCGGTACAGCCGGAGCGGTTCGTAGGGGTAGGAGTGGAGGGCCAGGTAAACGGAAGTCAGCGAAACGAGCGTGACCGCGAGCCAAACGCACTTCGGCTCCCGCCATTCGGTGGGCGCAGCGACGCAGCGGTACGCACGGGACCCCGCGTCCATGGCGAGAATCGCCGTCGCCACAAAGAGCAGACTCGAGAGGAGGGAGTAGCGGAGGTTTTCGACCCCCCTCAGAAGATCGAAGCTGCCGTTGTTGAACAACAGCGAGCAGCCGGCGAAGATCAACGCGAGCGCCAGCAGGAACCACTCGACGCGCACCCGGCTTTCCGCCCGGCCGGATGGTCCGCCGCGGGCCCAGGCGGCCAGCCACAGGACGATGTTGGCGAGCAACAGCACGACCGGCACCAGGGGCGATACGCCGGAGAGCACCGCGTAAACGCGTTCGATCTGCATCGGCGCGCCAAGCCGGCGAAACTCCCCGAAAAAGAGGGTCAGCACGAGCCCCGCTACCACCAGGCCCAACAGCAGAGGCTGGAGCCAGGGCGAACGCCGCCGCCGCGCCAGCCAGGCGATCGGCGCGGCCACGGCAAAACTCGCGGCGCCCGACTTCGCTCCGAGCCAGTTCGCCAGCAAGGGCCCGGTCAGGAGCGCCGTGATCACGCCCGCCAGGGCGGCGCCGGCGAAGTCCGGTATCCAGGGGACGCCGTGCCGCGGATCGCGAAACCAGGCGCCCAGACCGGCCAACAGCAAGAGGAAGCAGGCGCCCAGCAGAATCTCGCCGCTGCCGGGCTCCCACGTTTCGGCGCAACTCAGGCCGCGACAGGCCTCGCCGCTCGCGTCCGACGGCGAAAGAACCGGATACAGTCCGCCTCGCCCGACAATAGTGAGCCAGACGGCCTTTTCCCGGTTCTCGGGCGGCGGCTTGTTCTCGATCACGCCCTTCACTGCAAGAAAGAGTCCGTGCTGGGAATCGCTGGCGAAGTGCAGCAGGCTCTCGGGCCGCTCGGCGCGCCAGAACAGCGAGTTGCTGGACGCCACCATCATCCCGCGGCACGCCTCAGCGGAGCTTGGATGCGCCAACAGGTTCCAGCCCTCGAAGGTGAACAACAGGACTTCCGGAGCGACCCGATGGATCTCCCCGGCGAGGAACAGGGT
>CAYRPT010000548.1:0-3477 GCA_964425895.1 uncultured Solibacteraceae bacterium
GAAGTCGAGGTAGCTGTAATTGGGGTATGTTTCGGCCGGCTGGTGCGGGCGGCCGAAATGTTCCGCCCAGTATTTCGACGACAACCGCATCGGTACGCCCGACTCCGTGGCCGCCCGAAGCATCCCCTCGCCCATCAGCCAGCCGCGCAGGTCGAGCATCACCAGCCTGCCTGCGTCGCGAAGCGCCTTGAAAACGAAGTCCCTGTAGAACTCCACCTGGCGCTCCGGGGGAATGCCCGACTCCCAGTTCGTGCGCACTTGCACACTGCGAATCGCCGGACAGGCGGTCAGGACCTTTCGAAGCGCCTGGTATGTATAGGGTCCGATGTTCCGCGCCGTCAGGCCCTCCACCACCGGCGCCTGCCGGCCGTGCTGGATATCGTGCTGCCAGACGCCCCAGGTGAAATCCACCGCATGATCGGCCGCGGTCTGCGCAATGAAGCAGAGCGTCTCCAGGTTCTGCGCGCGCCGCGCCTCGCTAAGCCCGGGAACACGCACCTCGGGAAACTCGTCCAGCCTCACCAGGTAGGGATATGGCGGCGCCAGGTAGTTCGTCTGGTGAGCGAAGACGAGGTTCAGCCGGTTGAAGCGATTCCGGGCAAGCATGCGGATGTAGGAGCGCCAGTAATCCTGCGAGTGGTACCACTCCTCTTCCAGATCCGCGTTGTGAAGGAACCGCCGGATTCCCCGAATCGGGACCGCGGGCTTGCCCGACTCCGGCCCGAGCCGGCCGAACTCGCGTATCTGATCCGCCGCCGCCAGCAGGCCATACATCAGTCCCCGTAGGTCGCCCCCGCTGATCGTGCCGCCGGCGATGCGGTAGCTTTCCGGCGCCGCGCTGGTGATCTCCGTGCGGACGCGGACCCGCGCCTTCCGGGCCGCCAGAGCCTGGCGGAATTCCTCCAGCCCGAATTCAACCGGCGCCGGCTCCGCCAGCAGAGGAACGTGAGGCCACGCGCCGAGCGCCGCCGCCAGGAGTCCCAGCCAGAACCTCATAGAGGTTCCATCTTAATACTCCTGGCTCTGCGGGCACGGCTGCGCTTCGGGGCGGCGCCCTCGCGGAGGGCGGACACTTCGGCGCGGCAGCCTTCCCGGCTGATCGTTGTTTGCGCGGCGCTCCCTACGGCTTGATGGCGACCTTAAAGGGCCGGCCGGCAATCGGGACGTTTGCGGTGACGGACAGGCTGTTGGCGTTCGCCGCCGAGTAGAGTTGCTCCGAGCGGCGCGTCAGCGCCAGGTACCAATTGTTCGGGTGGAGCGCGAGCCCGGTGGTGCCCGTGGCGGGGACGCTGCCAATGATCTGATCCGATGTCAGGTCCACGGCGTACACCGCGCCATCCGTGGCGGCGTAGAGACGCGGCGGCGCCGATCCGGTAGCGAAATCGACCGCCGTCTGGCCGTTCGGTATTCCTATGCTGAAGAACGGTTGTAGATCGGCCGCGCTTCGGAATTCCAGTGCGCCTCCGGAGCCGTTGTAGAGCCGGAAGCCGTCGGTGGCGATCGGGCCCAAACCCGAGCTCGTGTACGGACCGAGGGCGAGATCCGGAAGGCTGTGCGCGGCGATGATGCCCGTGGTTCCGTCAGGAAGGCCGAGGTTGTACTTGACATACGCCGTGTCGCCGGAGGGGGAGAAGGCCATGAACCGCGCGGGCAGGATCCCCCCCAACTGCTGGAAGTTCGCCGTTGCGTAAACAAACGTGGCCACATTGCCCAACGGCAGGAAACACAGCGTTCCCCCCGGATTGAAGAAGATCTCGTGCGGCGTGAATCCCGGATCAAACGAGTTGACCACCGTGTTGCTTTCGGTGTCAATGATGTAAACCCGGTTGCTTGCCGGGCGCGTTACCCAGACTTGGTTCTGCGTCGGGTGAGCTGCGATGTGCTCGGAGCGGGTTACCGGAATCGTCCCGGCGACCGTGCTGAACAGGAGGTCAATCACCGTCACCGGCGGTAAGATCCGGCCGAACGAAAAGGTATTCGTTACGTAGGCTTGCCCGATCGACAAATCGAGCAGGTGTTCCAGGGCGCCGATGTCCACGATGCGAACGCCGTCCCCATTCCCGTCGTCCGGGCGCGGGAATCCATGTTGGTCGTTGGGAAGCGACGAGCCGTTATCCCCGGCATCGATGGCGGGGCTCCCAGCCAGCGGCGCATGGGCCGGCGTGGGAGTGCGCCCGGTCCGGAACAGCGAGGAGAGCTGGGGGTTACGCCCGGCGAGATCGCCCGGCGAGCCGAGCCCGCAACTGGTGTCCGACGACAGGTTATGTCCCGCGGAGCGCACGGCGGCCGAGCACACGGGGCCGGTTTGCCGCGGCGCCGCGGAAAAGATGGAGTTCACCGCCCCCGCCGCTCCCGCCGGCCCGGAGAAAGCCGAGCCGTTGGCCGCCATGTTGTCGTGGATGGTGACATGAACCATATCGGCCCCGCCTCCGGGTTCGACGTGCACGCCGCCGCCGGCGCCCCTCGCCTTGTTGGAACTGATGGTCGTGTTCCTTAACTGAGCGGCCCCTGCCAGGAACAGGCCTCCTCCGGTGCGGCCCGCTCGGTTAAAGGCGACCAGGGATTGCTCCACAACGGCGTGGGCCCCGGCGGCCAGCGATACACCTCCCCCCGAGGCCGAACTCGTGCAGTCGAGTATGGAAACCCCGGCCAAATGGACGATGGCGCGGCTCTCGACCAGCAACCCGCCCCCCGGATCGGCTCCGGAGCTCCCGGATTGGATGGTGAGGCGCTCGATCGACAAAGACGCGCCCGGGAGCACATGCATCACCCGGTCCAATCGGCCCGCATCAATGCGTGTAAGTTGTGCTCCCGCGCCGCGAAGCACCACTTCTCCGGCAAAATCGAGGTCGCCGGCGCCGCCACGGTCTTCGCCCCTGCCGGGAATGGTCAGTGTGACGTCCATGGCCGGCAGCACGATGGTGTCCGCTCCGGCCAGCGCATTGGATTCCTGCACCGCCGCGCGCAGCGAACAGATCGAAGCCGCCGCCGAGGACGAACAAACCCCATCGCCCGGGGATAGATCGGCCGCGTCGATGTTGGAATTTACCGTGAACGTGGCTGCCGTCAGGCACGGACTCGCCAGAAACAACAGAACTCGCTTGCCCCTCATACCATGCCCCTCTCCCGTGAACATTCGTGAATGTTCCCTTCTTTCAATGACGTGCGGCCCCTGCGCCGGAGGCGCGCAGCCGCGCGGTTAGCGCTCCGAGGTTCCAGTGCTGAAAACGTCCGGCTGGCGCTTCTCCTCACGCGGATGGCCTGGCAAGCCACCAACACGCGTGCTCGAAATCGGAACCGCGCCCTTTAGCCGGACGTCCTCCACCTTTTGCAGCGCCGGGTAGAACGATTGTGGAACAAGTACCAGGCAGCCGGAAGTGAGGCGTCGTATACTGGCCGTAAGCCAACCGGCTAACGGGGGGTAAGTCTATGAAGCAAGAGGATGTTCCCGCGGAAAACCTGCGCGCGGCCGTCACC
>CAYRPT010000549.1:0-3477 GCA_964425895.1 uncultured Solibacteraceae bacterium
CTCATGACGAAGTCCACCTCAAATATCTCGTAAGCCGTGCGCTCCAACCCGAGGTTGGCGTACGTCTGCTGCGCACGGCTGTTGCGGCGGTCGACGTAGAGCCGGACTCCGCACACGCCGGAATCCGCGCGCGCGGCCTCCATTACGTGCTCGTAGAGCCTCCGGAAGACTCCGCGGCGGCGGAACTCGGGCTCCACGAAGACGCTCTGGATCCACCAGAAGTTTCCGTTGCGCCAATCGCTCCACTCGTAGGTGATCATGAGCTGGCCGGCGGGTCTGTGCCCGCTCACCGCCAACAGGTAGAACCCTTTCCCGGGGTCGGCCAGCAGCGCGGCGACGCCCCGCAAGGCACGTTCCGGCTCGAGCGTTACGTGCTCCGTCTCGGCGGCCATGGCGATGTTGTAACGGGCGATTTGCGCGGCGTCGCCCGGCGTCGCGCGGCGTATCACGAGGTGCATGTCCGGTCCTTTGCGGCTTTTCCAACGGCAGTGTACTATAAGGGATTAGTTGATGAAGGCCCTGCTGGAATCTCTGAAGCCTGGAGATCCGGATCTTTCCCTCGCCCGGTTGATCGACCCGGAACGTCTGCCGCGCCACATCGCGATCATCATGGACGGCAACGGCCGCTGGGCCAAGCGGCGAAGCCTCCCGCGGGTAGCCGGCCACAAGGCGGGCATCGACTCCGTGCGGGCGACCGTCGAAGCCTGCGCCCGGCTCGGAATCCGGGCCTTGACCCTCTATGCCTTCTCGGCGGAGAACTGGAAACGCCCGCGGTCCGAGGTGGAGACCCTCTGGCGGCTGCTGCACACCTACATGCGGCGTGAACTGCCCAACATGATGGAGAATCGCATCCGCATGCGGGCCATAGGCCGGCTCGACCAACTCCCGGAAAGCGTGCGGCACGACTTGGAAGCCGCCATGCGCGAAACGTCGGCCAATACCGGCTTGCAGGTGAACCTGGCGATCAACTACAGTGGCCGGGCCGAGATCGTCGACGCGGTCAACGCCTTGGTGGAGGAAGCGCGGCGCTCCGGGCGCGCCGCCGAGCTGAGGATCGACGAGGAATCCATCCAGTCGCACCTCTACACGTCCGGGCTGCCGGACCCCGATCTCATGATCCGGACCTCGGGAGAACTCCGGATCAGCAACTTCCTGCTGTGGCAGCTTGCCTACGCCGAGCTCTACGTGACCGCCACGCTATGGCCTGACTTCCGGCGCGGCGACCTCCTCCAAGCTATTCTGGAATACCAGAAGCGCGATCGCCGGTTCGGCGGTCTGAAGGTTCCGCCGGGCGAGATGCCCGACACCGTCGTGGAAGCTGTCGGCTCCCGTGTGAAATGAAGCGGATTCTGACCGCGGTCTGCCTGATCCCGCCGGTCCTGTACCTCATCTTCAAGGCTCCGGGTCCGCTGCTGCTGGCCGCGGTCGCCCTGGTGGCGCTGCTCTGCTTTTATGAGTACGCGGGACTGGTGCGCGCCTATGGTTACGGCTCGCTCGGCCCCGTGGGATACGTCGCCGGTCTGGTGTTGTTGTTGGCTCCGGAGGCCGGCTGGCTGCTGCTCGTGCTGCTGGCCTTGCTGGCTCTCACGCTGGTGATGCGGCGCAATCACGTCGCGGCGATGCTCCCCGAGGCGGGGATGATCGTGTTCGGGCTGCTGTACATCTTCGGGACGTGGCGCTGCGCTCCGGCGCTGCGGCAGTTGAGCCCTCATTGGCTCTTCTTCGCTTTGGTGCTGAACTGGCTGGGGGATTCGGCGGCCTATTACACGGGCCGGGCCTGCGGCAAGCATAAGATGGCGCCACTGCTGAGCCCCAAGAAGACCTGGGAGGGCGCGGCGGCGTCGGTGGTGGCCGCGGTCGTCTTCGGCGTGGTGTATATGGGCCGCTTCGCGCCCGCCGTACCGTGGTGGGAGGTAGCCGCCCTGGCGGCGGTGGCCAACTCGGCCGGCCAGGTCGGCGACCTCGCCGAATCCGCCATCAAGCGCGGGGCCGGCGTCAAAGATAGCGGAAGCCTTCTGCCGGGCCACGGAGGATGGCTCGATCGCCTGGACAGCACTCTGTTCTCGATGCCGGTGGTCTATCTCTGGCTGACTCAGCCGTGGCGCTGGTAGCTCCGCCGGAGAAAGCCCCGCGCCCCGGCGTGCGGCGATCTGCACCATCGAGGCGAAGCGCATTGCTGAGTGCTGATCGCTGACGGCTGAAAGCTCCCGTCCTCAAGACTTCAAGTATCCTCGGCTATAAATTAGAAGCTCAGCACGAGATGCCAGATGTAGAGGTAGGCGAGACCGTCGATGTCATTCCAGACCCGGCGCAGGATCTGCTCGTCGCCCGAGATCGGCGGCAGCTCGCTCCGTTTGGTTTCCCAGGGGAGGCAGACACCGGGCGGGACTTGGGGCGCCGACACCCACGCGGGAAGTCCCGCCGCCCTCACTTCGGGCGTCACCGGGGACTTCGCCGGCGACGAAGAAGACCGGTAGACGCCATATTCGAGGGTGGCATCGGCCATCGCCCGCAGGTTCTCCACGGTGGTGTCGCTCTGCATGATGGCGCTTGCGTCCATGACGTAGCCACCCTCGGGGCCGATGGATTCGATGAGCTCCCGGCAACGGGTCTTGATGTCATCGGGCCGGCCGAAATGGAGGAGTGCGTTGGGAACGCCGCCGCTCAGGCAGAACTTCCCTCCGAGCACGCGGTGCACTTCGGCCGGGTCGCCGCGGTCGATGTGATAGATAATGCTGCCGGCCGGCAGTTCGGCGAACCGGTCGAGGTGCGCATCCCACTTTCCTTCGGCGTAGAACAGCGTCTGGTTCCCCTGCGCCCAGAGCGCCTCGACAATCGGTTTCAGCGTCGGCCAGTAGATCCGGTCAAACAGATCTTTCGAGATGAACGGCGTACAGCCGCGGTGCATCCAGATCGGTATCGGAAGCTGCTTCTGCGGGTCGGCGCTGGTGAGCGCGATGTAGCCGAGGTGGGGCATCAGCGCCCGGCACGCCGCCAGCACCTTGTCCGGCATCTCCATCAGGTCGAAGGCCAGCCCCACGTAGCCCCGGAACTTGTCGGCGAGAACGTCGAGGGGCGCCTTCAACATGCCGCAAATCGACGAGGGCGTGCCGCACTCCCGGCGCATCCGCTCGAGCTGCGAGGCGAAGGCCTGAAAGTAGCTCAGCATGGCCATGCCGCCCTTCACGAATGACAGGTTGTTGCGGTAGGTCACCGGCTCGCCCTTGGCGGCGGCCTCGCCGGACACGCGCGGGAGCCAGGTTTCGAACAGGTAGCGCGTCGGGTCTTCGATGAACTCGTCGTACTCTTCGCGCTTCATGAAAGCGTCCCGCTCGGCCGGTTCGCGATACTGAAAGCCGACGTCCGGCCCCACATCAAGCCCGGGCACGCCGTAGTAACGCAGGCCGACCGATTGGGTAAGCCCGGTCCAGACATAGAACATGTTCGGCACCACGGCGTCCCACGGGAAATCCTTGC
>CAYRPT010000550.1:0-3474 GCA_964425895.1 uncultured Solibacteraceae bacterium
TGACGGTTGGTATTGCTACACGGCTGTCGAGTTCGTCGGCGATCGCGTGTTACTCGCCTACAACGCCGGCGGCGCCGGCCTGGCGGCTCTCAGCCGGACCGTGATCACGCATTTTGATTTGGTGTGGCTTTACCGGTAGAGCCTTAGTCAACGCACTGTGGACCGCCCACGCTCGCCGCCGGATGGCCGCTACGACTGGGCGCTCTGCGTTTTCTGCAAACTATATTCCAAAGGTTCCCGTTGCGATTTCGCCGGTTTCTCCGCGAGCGCATCCAACTGGGAGATAAGAGCGCGCAGATCACCTGCGCCGGAGACCGCCTCGGGAAGGGCATCGAGCATGGCGCCCCGCACGGCGTGCTTGACCTGGGTCGCAAAACGAACGCCCCGCGCCGCGTCGAACTCCGTCAAACTCCGGCGGAGAGCGAGCCAACCGGCGAACAACAGGCAACTGCGGTCCGTCGGAACCATCACGCTCGTTTGCAAGCGGTCCGCTATGGCCCGGATCAACCTCCAGCCATCGGCCAGCGTCATCTCCTCCTGCGTAACCCCGTATGACTCGGGGACGTGTTCCGCGTCGTTGATCATTCCCGGTCTCCTCTGTGGCGGCGCCCGCCTTCCGCCTCCTCCAAAATCCGTTGCAGTTCCAATCGTGGCTCCGACACGCGGGAAAGTGAATAGCGCGAGCGTACTTCGCGATACTAGAACCGGCTGCAGGGATTTCTTCGCCAGGTCTCAGGCAACGCACTTAGGGCCTGGCTCCTTCTGCCGGGCCAGGAGCCTCCCCGGGGAAAACTCCCCGGCCGGGGCCTGCTACATTTTGAGAGAGCCATGGAATTGAAGACCATCCGTCTGGAAATCCCCGAGGGTACAAACCTGATCCTCGGCATGTCGCACTTCATCAAGACTGTCGAAGACTTGTACGAAGCCATTGTCAACACCAACCCGGCGATCCGCTTTGGCGTCGCTTTCAATGAGGCGTCGGGACCTTGCCTCGTGCGGGTTGACGGTAACGACGAGGAGATGCGCAAGCTGGCTGAGCACAACGCGCTGCTCGTCTCGGCCGGGCACGCATTCGTCATCTGCATGAAGGGCGGATTCCCGATCAACGTCACCGGCCGGATCAAGGACGTTCCGGAAGTCTGCCGGATCTTTTGCGCCACGGCCAACCCCCTGGAGGTTGTGGTTGCCGAGACGGAGCAGGGGCGTGGTATTCTCGGCGTCGTGGACGGAAGCGCTCCGCTCGGCGTCGAAACGGAGAACGACATCGAGATACGGCGGGCCTTCCTGCGCCAGATCGGCTACAAGCGGTGAAGACGCGCGGGCGCGGCGCCGCCGCCCGGCCGTGAACATTCATGATCCGAACCGACGAACAACTGGACGAATTGCTCTCACGCCCCTCCGAGGCCGACGCCGCGGCTGTCCGCTCGCTTTCCGGAGAGCTGTTGCTGTTGGGGGTGGGCGGCAAGATGGGTCCCAGTCTGGCCGTTCGCGCCGCGCGCGCCGTGAACAAAGCCGGCACGAAGCTGCGCATCCTCGGCGTCTCGCGCTTTTCCGACGCAGGCTCGCGGCGGCGCCTTGAAGCCGCCGGAGTGGAGACGATCACCGCCGATCTCCTCGCCGACGAGCACCTGGCTGCGCTGCCCGACGCCGCCAACGTCATCTATCTGGCCGCGCGGAAGTTCGGCTCCACCGGGAACGAATCCCTCACCTGGGCCATGAACACGTGGCTGCCGGCCCAGGTGGCCCGGCGGTATCAGGGTGCGCGCATCGTCGCCTTTTCGAGCGGGAACGTCTATCCGCTGGTGCCGGTGACCTCCGGAGGCGCAACGGAAGCGACTCCGCCCGATCCGGTGGGCGAGTACGCGATGTCGGTTCTCGGACGGGAGCGCATGTTCGAACACTTTTCGCGCCAGTACGGAACACCGGTGGCGCTGCTGCGCCTCAACTACGCGGTCGAGCTGCGCTATGGCGTGCTCGCCGACATCGCCCGCAAGATTCTGGAGAGGCGTCCGATCGACCTGTCGATGGGGTACGTCAATGTCATTTGGCAGGGCGACGCGAATTCCGTGTGTCTGCGATCCTTTGCCTTGTGCGCAACTCCCCCGGCCGTGCTGAACCTGACCGGCCCGGAGACGCTGTCCGTTCGCGATCTGGCCGAGGAGTTCGGCCGGCGGTTCGGCGTCGATCCCGTTCTGAGGGGCGCCGAGGCCGCCACGGCGCTGCTCAACAACGCGGCGCGGTGTCACGCCCGCTTCGGCCGCCCGAGCGTGACCGTGACGGAGCTGATCGATTGGACAGCCGCCTGGGTCCAGCGCGGGGGTGTCTCGTGGAACAAGCCCACGCACTACGAAACGCGGACGGGGAAGTTCTAACCGGCTGGACTGACGCGGCCGGCTGAGGCCGGCCCCACAAAAGAGGGCCGCCGGCGGGGCGGTCCGCAGGAGCAAGGCGCGCGAATCAATATGGCACAATTCGACTGGCTCGCGAAACTCCGGTCGGGGGCGGTGATCCCGGCGCATCCTTTGGCGCTGACGGCGGAGCGCCGCTTCGACGAGAGACGGCAGCGGGCCCTCACGCGATACTATCTGGCGTCCGGCGCCGGAGGCGTCGCCGTCGGCGTTCACACAACGCAATTCGCCATCCGCGACCCCAAGATCGGGTTGTTCCGTCCGGTGCTGGAGCTGGCCGCGCAGGAGACCCGGGGCCGTGACGTCATTGCGGTCGCGGGTGTTTCCGGGCCCACCCGGCAGGCCGTGGCCGAAGCCGGGCTGGCCGCTTCCCTGGGCTACCATTGCGTGCTGGTGTCGCTAGCGGCTCTGCGCGAGGCGTCCGTGGCGGAGCTGCTGGACCATGTGCGAGAGCTGGCACGCATCCTGCCGGTGTTTGGTTTCTATCTTCAGCCGGCGGTGGGAGGGCGGGTTCTACCCGGTCCGTTCTGGCGCGGCTTCGCCGAGATCGATAACGTCGTGGCGATCAAGATCGCGCCGTTCAACCGCTACCAGACGCTCGACGTCGTGCGCGCGGTGGCCGAATCCGGGCGGTCCGATATTGCCCTGTACACGGGCAACGATGACAGTATCGTGGTCGATCTGTTAAGCTGGTTCGTTTTCGGCGAGCGCCGGCTAAGGATCGTGGGGGGGCTCCTGGGACACTGGGCTGTCTGGACCCGCCGCGCCGTGGAACAGCTTCAGCGGATCCACCAACTCGTCGGGAGCGCCGACGCGGTTCCGCGGGACATCCTCACGCTGGCGGCTCAGGTGACGGACGCGAACGGGGCTCTGTTCGACGCGGCGAATGGCTTTCACGGCTGCATCGCCGGGATTCACGAGGTCCTGCGACGCCAGCGTTTGCTGGCCGGCCGCTGGTGTCTGGATCGGAACGAGGACCTCTCGCCCGGGCAGAGCGAAGAGATCGACCGGATCTGCCGGCTGTATCCGCATCTGAACGACGACGAATTTGTCCGCGAGCATCTCG
>CAYRPT010000551.1:0-3467 GCA_964425895.1 uncultured Solibacteraceae bacterium
TGCTGGAGCCTCCGGGCGGAAGTCCGGGATTTCACCACACCGTTCCCCACGGACGTCATCTTGCCGGCAAATGGCGCCGACGTCGGTGGGTGGATCCACAACCTCGTGCCCCAAGTGGGTATCGCCCTCACCTTCTGAGCGCTAACCGCGTGGCTGCGCACCTCCGGCGCAGAGGCCGCAGGTCATTGATAAAAGGGAACATTCACCAATGTTCCCGGGAGAGGGTTACGGACCTTCCGGCGCCTCGTTCCGAGAGGCCCCGTGGTTGAGAGACAGCAAGGGCGCCGAGGCGCTGTTCGTGCAACTTGCCGCGGAAGCGCCCGGCCGGACGAAGCCCGGCCACCGGACAAGGAACCTCGCGGAGCGGGCCAGTTTCCGGCCGGATGCCGGCGGCCCTTTGCCGGCTTCGCCCCGCCTGTCGCTTGACACTTTCCTCGATTTCGACTGCGGTGCCGTCCACCCGGAGACTCCCGAAACTGGAGGTCCTTTCAAAGACAGCATGCGAGAATAACCTGCGTGGAGGTGGGTGAGATGCTGCGCTACATCCTTGTGCTCGCGTTGGCGGGTTACGGCTGGGCGTCTGAGCGGCGGATTGTGGTGCCGGAAGGCGGTCCACCGCCGGTGGGCCCGTACAGCCCTGGCATTCTGGTCGGTGACTACTTATACGTCTCCGGCCAGGGCGCGGTGGCGCCAGGGGTGCCAACGCCTGACTCCTTCGACGAGTTGGCGCGGCAGTGCCTGGAAAACGTGAAATCCATCGTGGTCAAAGCCGGCTTGACCATGGAACACATCGTCTATGCCCAGGTCTACCTCACTGAGATGAGCAATCTGGAAGCCATGGATCGGGTCTGGCGCCGCTACTTCCCAAGAAATGCGCCGGCGCGCGCGGTGGCGGGTGTCACCAGGATTCCAGCGGACAACCGGATCGAAATCACCGTCGTCGCGGTCCGGGACCTGGAGAAGAAGAGAGTCGTTGAGCTGCCGCGCGGCGAAGGACGCCTGGTGCTGACCGGTGATCGTCTGTATCTGGGGGCTGTGGACGGGTGCGATCTCACTACGGGCCGGCCGCCCGAAGATCCGGAAATGGAGGTTGACGCGGCACTGCGGCGCGCCGGCCAAGTACTCGCGGCCGCGGATCTGAGCTTGAATCACATGGTGTTTGTCAATCCCTACCTCACCCGCGATATGCCCATGGGCGAAATGAATCGCGTTTACGCCCGCTATTTCGAGTTTGGTAACACGCCGGCGAGAGCAACGATCCGGATGGCGGACCTCCCGGGCGAATCGAGATTCGTCTTGACGGGAGTGGCAGTCCGCGATCTTGCTCAGCGCCGGGCCGTCCGGCCGAAAAACATGGCTCCCAGCCCGACGGCCAGCCCCTGCGTTTTGGCCGGCGATACCCTATTCTGTTCGGCCAAGAGCGGCTTCATCCCGGGGCCGAACAGCGGCATCTGGGCGCCAACCGTGGATCTCCAGGTGCGTCAAAGCATGCGAAACCTGCTGGATGGGCTGGAAGAGGCGGGAATGGGATTCTCCAACATCGTGGCTTCCAACGTCTACCTGGATTCGCTCGACGAATTCAGCGCGATGAATGGCGTCTACGGCTCCCATTTCGAGGACGCGCCGCCAACCCGCACGACCCTCCAGCCACTCCCACCCGTCGGCCGCGCGCCGGATCCGAACGGCAGGTGGCCACTCCTCGAACAGATATCGATGATTGCGGTTCGGTAGTTCCCTCACCGGTTCCAACACGGCGCCCGGAAGATTGCCAGGGCCGGGCCGTTTCCCTGCCCGCCCTCTCCGCGAGCGTGGCAGGGCTGCTGGCGGCCGACGGTGGCCGGAGCGGGAAACGCCCGGCCTGGATCCATCGCCCTTATGTTTGTTGTTCCTCACGCAAGGAGATCGTCTAATGCGAATCGGAGCTCTTATCCTAACCCTGTTCCTCGCGCCGCCGGCCAGCCCGCAGGCGCCTGCCCCCGACACCCCTGTCAGCCCGGAGGTACATCCGGACCGTAGGGTCACCTTCCGAATCCTGGCTCCCCGGGCAAGCGAAGTGCTGCTGGCGATGGACTACATGTCGCCCGGCGAGCGGGAGAAGATGACGAAGGACGGCGAGGGCGTGTGGAGCGCCACCATCGGGCCGCTGGAACCGACCGTGTACATCTACTCCTTCATCGTGGACGGCATGAACATTGCTGACCCGGTGAATCCCAACATCAAGCTGCGAGCGCGTACCTCCGCGAGCATGGTGGAGGTTCCGGCCGCCGCCCCGGCGGTCTGGGAACCTCGCGATGTACCGCACGGGAGCGTGGAGATCAGCTGGCAGCGGTCCAAGGTGCTCGATGGGCAGACACGCTGGGTATGGGTGTACACGCCGCCGGGTTACGAGAAGAACGTCAAGCGCCGCTACCCGGTGCTGTACCTTTTCCACGGGTCGAATGACACAGCGGGAGGATGGACGCTGGCGGGCCACGCCAACTTCATCCTGGATAACCTACTGGCGGAGCAAAAAGCGGTTCCGATGATCCTCGTGATGCCGTTCGGCCACGCGGTCCCGTACGGGGTGCGCGGCGGGCCGGTGAACAACACGGACCTGTTCGAGGAGTACCTTCTGAAAGACGTGATGCCGCTGATCGAATCGCGGTACCGCGTGGCGCCAGGGCGCGAGAGCCGCGCGATCGCGGGGCTCTCGATGGGCGGCGGCCAGGCGCTCACGATCGGCTTCCGGCGCCTCGATCGGTTCAGCGCGATCGGCGCGTTCAGCGCTGCGGCGCAGGAGGATTTCGAAAAAGAGTTCGCCCAGGTTCTGGCGGCGCCCGAGGACACCAATGCGAAACTGAAGGTGCTCTGGCTCGCCTGCGGCAAGCAGGACCGCCTGCTGGAGCGGTCCCAAAGACTCTCTGCGCTCTGGACTTCCCGCGGGATCAAGCACACGTACCGGGCCACGGAAGGCGCGCACGTTTTCAGGGTGTGGCGGGAGTATCTGGGCGAGTTCGCTCCGCTGCTGTTTCGGTAGGGGGCCCAGCCGGGGAGGCCGCCCCTGCACGCCGCGGCCGTCGAGCCGCCGCCGTCCGGGGCAGGGAATCAGCGGCGGGCCCCGTACAGGCCCCGTTCGCGAATGTAGCGGCTCACGGCTGTCGGGAGCTCCGGCGGGTCCTCACCCGCTGCGAGCTTGGCGCGAATCTCCGAGGAGGACACGGGTGACGCCACGGTTTCCAACCGGTGCACGCGCGCGCCCGCCGGAACGTCGTAAGTGTGCCCCGGCCGCGAAACCACGATGAATTGGACAGCCTCCACGACTTCCCTCCAGCGGTGCCAGGAAGGTATTTCGGCGAAGGCGTCGGCGCCGATCAGAAAGAAGACCTCGTCGCCCGGCCCCAGCCTCACTCGGAGGCGCAGAATGGTCTCGATGGAATAGCTCTTGCCATCCCCGGCGTCCAGACGGGAAGCCGTCAGCCGGGGCTGTC
>CAYRPT010000552.1:0-3458 GCA_964425895.1 uncultured Solibacteraceae bacterium
TGGTGGACCGGGACGAACTTCGCCGCCTCGCTGTCCAAGAGCTGGTCGATGACTTTTTCGACGGCTCCGCGGACGAGCTCCGATGCTTCCTTAAGGCCGAACTACCCGCCCGCGCCGAGCCGTCGCCGGCGGTAATTCCCTCCCCTTCCGAAACCCTCGACACGGACCTGCTGTGAAGGCCCGGCCGGAAAACCGGTCCCGTGGGCAGAGCCCGTCACACCCATAATCCCCGCGCGCGCAAGTCCTCCCGGATCTGCGCTTCATTTTCAAAACGTACGGCGGCCAGCCCCAGCTCGCGGGCCGCGGCGACGTTACTCTCCAGATCGTCGGTGAAGAAGCACTCTCCCGGCGGGCAGCCGGCTCTCTTCAGCGCCTCCACGTAGATCTCGGGAGCCGGCTTCATCACCCCCACGCGATACGACAACACGAAGTCATGAAAGTGCCGGAGCAGGCCGTAGTTTCGTTGGATATAGGGAAAGTGAATCCCGTTGGTGTTCGACAGCAGCAGCAGCCGGCACTGGCCGGCGATCGACTCGAGCAGGTCCTCGGCCACGAGCGTCTCCGGCGGAAAAATGCTGCCCCACAGCTCGCAGAACTCCTCGAAGGCCACGTCGATGCCGAGAGAGCGGCAAATCACCCGGGCGAACGCCTCGGGCTGCACCTGACCACGCTCCAGCCTCTCGACGAGCCCGGTGGCGGCAATTCGCTCCCGCATTTCCTCCGGACCGCACGCGCTCAGGCGGCCGAGCGCCGCATACCCTCGGGGGAAGTCCAGCGGCACGATGACGCCGCCCAAATCAAAGATGACTGTCGAAATCCGGGACACGCCTTCCATGTTAGCGGCTTTGGGCGAGCACCCTCCCAGGGTTGTCCGGGCAGGTTGTCTGAGAGCGTGGGCGAGATGGACGCACAAAACTATGTGACCCCGGCGACGCATGCCGCGGCCGTCGGCCGTGAGGAAGAACTGCATTGGCTGGCTTTGCGCCTGGTCCCAGGGCTGGGCACACTCCGGGCGGTCCGTCTCCTCACCCGGCTGGGCTCCGTCGAGGCGATTTTTCGCGCGTCGGTCTCGGAGCTCGAGTCGCTCGGCTTGCCGGGCAGCGTGGCCCGCACGGTTGCAAGCGGCTGCACCTTCGAAGAAGCCGTCTCGCAGCATGAGAAGCTGCTGGCGGCGGGGGCCGTGCTCATTTCGCTGCGCGATCCACGCTACCCGCGGCGGCTGCGGGAGATCCCGGATCCCCCGGTGGTGCTCTTCGCCTGCGGCCGGGTGGAACTGTTGGAATCACCGGTTCTTGCTGTGATCGGCACACGCCGCCCGACGCCCTATGGCGTCGCCGCCACGTCCCGCCTGTCCGCGGATCTGGCGAAAGCCGGTCTGACGATCGCCAGCGGCATGGCCCGCGGCATCGACACGTCGGCCCACAAGGCCGCACTGGAAGCCGGGTGCACGATCGCGGTGTTCGGCTGCGGCGTCGACCGGGTCTACCCGGCCGAAAACCGCCGTCTGGCGCACCAGATCGCCGAGCAGGGGCTTCTCGTTTCCGAATTCCCGATGGGGACACCCTCCCACCCGCAGAACTTCCCGATCCGCAACCGGATCATCTCCGGCATCAGCGTAGGGGTGCTCGTGGTCGAAGGCGCTCAATACAGCGGTTCGGCCATCACGGCCAAACTCGCCATGGAGCAGGGACGGGAGGTGTTCGCGGTGCCGGGCAACATCACGTCCAAGTGGAGCTGGGGCCCTAATCTGTTGATAAAACAGGGCGCAAAGCTGGTCCAGGAGTGTGACGACGTGCTGGAGGAGCTGGCTCCGGAAATTCGCCGCGAGCTGGCGGACCGGCGGCGGGCGGCTGGCGTCCAGGAAACCGCAGAGCCCGCTCAGGCATCTCTCCCTCTGGAACGAGCCCCCGGCATCAACGATACGCTGATGCGTCTTCTCCCCGCCGACCGGGGGATGCAGGTTGACGACATCCTCGAAAACGTGGAGAATTATTCGTCGTCGGAGGTGATTGCCGCGCTGTTCGAGCTGGAGATGGGTGGCTTGGTCCGCCAGCTGCCCGGCAAGAACTTTGTTAAAGTGTGGTAAGACACCCCTGGGGGACGCCGGCGGTTCTCTTCCGCCTCCCGTCTCCGGTCCTCCGGAATCTCCGCGGAAATACGGACTGCCGCTCGTGGACTGTCGTCGGCGAGGGCGGGAGCGCCGTATGCCGTGCCGGTGGCAGCGGAACAGAGCATTAGCGAATAGGATTCATACATCATGCCTAGATCTCTCGTCATCGTCGAATCGCCGGCGAAGGCGAAAACCATCGGTAAGTACCTTGGCCGCAATTTCATCGTCAAGGCTTCGCTCGGACACATCAAGGATCTCCCCAAGCGCGATCTCGCGGTCGACATCGAGAACAGCTTTGAACCCAGCTACGAGATCATCGAGGGGAAGAAGAAGCTGATCCAGGAGCTCAAGAAAGCCGCCCGCGACGTGGAGGCGGTGTACCTCGCCGCCGACCCGGACCGGGAGGGCGAAGCGATCTGCTATCACCTTGCCGAGGAGCTGCACGGAAACAAGAAGGCCGGACCGAAGATCTACCGGGTGATGTTCAATGAGATCACCGCGAAGGCCATTCAAGAGGCGTTTCGCGCCCCGGGATTCGTCGACACCAACCTGGTGGACGCCCAGCAGGCGCGCCGCGTGCTCGACCGCCTCGTGGGGTACAAGATTTCGCCGCTTCTCTGGGACAAGGTGCGCCGCGGCTTGTCGGCGGGGCGGGTGCAGACCGTGGCGCTGCGCCTCATCGTGGACCGGGAGCGCGAAATCCAGGCGTTCCAGAAGCGGGAGTACTGGACCATCGACGTCCACCTGAAGGCGCATCAGCCACCGGTTCTGGTGGCGCGCCTGGTGAAGAAGGACGGCGAGAATATCGAGGTCCCCGACCAGGCTGCGGCCGACGCCATCGTGGCCGCCCTGGACGGCGCCCGGTATCTCGTCGACTCGGTCCGGAGAGCCGAGAAGCGGCGCAACCCCGTGCCGCCCTTTATCACGTCCACCCTTCAACAGGAAGCGTCCCGGAAGTTACGCTTCAGCGTGAAGCGCACCATGGCGCTGGCCCAGCGTCTTTACGAAGGCATGGAACTGGGCACCGAGGGCGCAGTCGGGTTGATCACTTACATGCGCACGGACTCCACGCGAATCTCCGATGACGCGATCGTCGAGGTGCGGGATTTTGTGAACCGCCGCTATGGGGCCGATTACGTGCCCGCGAAGCCCGTCGTGTACCGGAGCAAGAAGGGGGCGCAGGATGCGCACGAAGCGATCCGGCCTACATCGGTCCTGCGCGCCCCCGACGATCTCAGACCGCTGCTCGCCGAGGACGAGTGGAAGCTGTATCGCCTCGTCTGGCAGCGCTTCGTCGCCTCCCAGATGTCGCCGGCGGTGTTTGATCAGACCACCGTGGAGGTCCTGG
>CAYRPT010000553.1:0-3456 GCA_964425895.1 uncultured Solibacteraceae bacterium
GCGTATCGCCTCCGGCACGGCACAGACGGTCCGGCTTCACTACCGCCCGCTCAACGCGCTCGAGCCGTTCCGCACGCTCGAGGCTCGGGCCGGTGGCGCGACATTCACGATCCCGGCGGAGGAAGTGAGCGCCGAGTGGGACCTGTTGTACTACTTCGAGGTGCTCGACGGATCGGGCGGCGGGTGGTTTCATCCCGACCCTGAAAAGGCGACACCGTTCTACGTGGTGGAGGTGTCGCCGGCCGCTTCCGGAAAGCCATGATGTCCAGGATGCTGATCGATCTGACTCATCCGATGGAGGACGGGCAGCCGTGTTATCCGGGCGATCCGCCGCCCCGCATTCGCCCGCATCACGCCTTGGCACCGGACGGCTGCAACACCACGCACCTGTTATTAGGCTCGCACCAAGGGACGCATCTGGATGCGCCCTTCCATTACTTTGCCGATGGTCTCCCGGTGGACCGCATCCCGCTCGAACGCTTCTTCGGACCCGCCGGGGCGGTCGATCTGGCCCCCGGAGGAGAGCTGGAAGAGGGGACGGCGATTGCCATCGAGAGCCTGGCGCCGCATGCCGCTCTGTTCGAACCCCGGGCGCGCATCATCCTGCGGACCGGCTGGAGCCGGCGGTTTGGGACGCCGGCGTTCTTTGAACGGCACCCTTCCTTGACGCCCGAGTCGGCCGGGTGGATTGCCGCGCGGGGCATCTGGTTGCTGGGCCTCGATACACCGTCACCCGCCGAGGTTGCGGCTCCGGTTCACCAAGTACTGTTGGGCGCCGGAATCGTGATCTTGGAATCACTCGCCAATCTTGAGGCGCTGCCGCCGAGGTTCACGCTGGCGGCCTTTCCGCTGAAGCTGGCCGGCCGCGACGGTTCGCCGCTGCGCGCGGTCGCCATCGCCGGCGAGCCAGCGTAGGTGTCCCGGCGCCCGGCCCGGGCCGGCACACGCATTACATTGTCATGTCGAACAGGAGCAGTTCGGCGCCGTCCTCGGCGCGGATCTCCAGACCGGCTTCGTCCCAGAAGCCGGCGCCGTCGCCGGAGGAGAGCCGCTGTCCGTTGAGGGTGACCGTTCCCCGGGCAATCTGAATCCAGGCCTTGTGGCCGGCCTCCAGCTCATGCCGGAACTCGCCGCCCGCGGGTAGCTTGCCGGCGAACAGGTCCACGTCCTGTTGGATGGTCAACGAGCCGTCCCGGCCGTGAGGCGAGGCGATCAGACGGAAGCCGCCGCCGTCGCCGTGAATGGCCTTCTCCTCATAGCCGGGATCGAGACCGCGTTCCCGCGGGAAGATCCAGATCTGAATCAGGTGGGCGGACTCCTCCGCGGAGGGGTTTGTTTCGCTGTGGTAGATCCCCTTCCCCGCGGTCATCCGCTGCACGACGCCGGCGCGGATCACCGAGCCCCCGCCGGTCGAGTCGCGGTGTTCGAGGGCGCCGTCGAGCATGTAGGTGACGATCTCCATGTCACGGTGAGGGTGCATCGGGAAGCCGGCGCCCGGCGCCACCCAATCCTCGTTCAGCACCCGGAGATGGCCGAAGCCCATCCACCGGGGATCGTAGTAGGTATCGAAAGTGAAGCTGTGCCACGTATCGAGCCACGACAAGCGGTGGTGGCCCCGTTCGTCGGCCGGTCTGAGTTGCATCATGGTGGTTCCCTCTGTTTCCGGAGCCGCCCGGCGGGCGGTCATTCAATCGGGACGTCGGACGACCGCCGGACCTGCTCGAGGAGGTCGATCAACGTCCGGAGCGCCTCACCGTTCATATGTCCCAACCTCTTGCGGTGGACATCCCGCACGGGCCCGTCGAGCGAGTCGACCAGGTCGAGCCCCTTGGCGGTGATCTCGACCAGGATGACCCGCCGGTCGGTCCGCTGCCGCTCCCGCCGCACGAGTTCCGCGGCCTCCATCCGGTCCAGGAGCCGGGTGACGTCGGGATCGCGGGCGATCATGCGGTCCGCGATCTCACTGCATGGCAATCCCGGCGGGCCGGCCCCGCGCAGGATGCGCAGCACGTTGTACTGGGTGACCGACAGGCCGTGCTTCTTGAGCAGCGCGGCGATGGCGTGCATCTGCGCATCGGCGGTCCGCTGAAGCTGGACGAAGGCGTCCTCTTCCATCATGGGGCGGATGCGCTTTCGCGACGTCACAGCCTAAGAATACATGTTGTAACGACTATTGTCAATCCGGATATTATTTCCCGGGCGCCGGCGGCACCGGGCTCTCAGTCGCCGGCCCGGCGCAGAGGGGCGGCGGCGATGGCTCCGGTCTCCTGGGCGTCGACCACCGCGATGGCGGTCATATTGACGATATCGCTGACCTCGTCACCGCGCTGGAGTACGTGGACCGGCTGCGACAGGCCCATCAGGATAGGGCCGATCGCCTCGGCCCCGCCGATGCGCTGGAGCAGCTTGTACGCGCTGTTGCCGGCTTCGAGATTGGGAAAGATCAGAACGTTCGCCGAGGTGCGAAGAGCGCTGAAGGGGTACCGCTCCTCGATGATGCGCGGAACGACGGCCGTGTCGGCCTGCATCTCGCCATCAACGATCAGACCGGGGGCGCGCTGGCGGATGATCTCGACGGCCCGCCGCACCTTGTCGGCGTTGGGATGGCGAACGCTGCCGAAGTTGGAGAAGGAGAGCATGGCCACGCGCGGTTCGGCGTTGAATCCCCGGGCACGTTCCGCCGTCATCATGGCGATCTCGGCGAGGTCTTCGGCGGTCGGGTCGATATTGACGGTGGTGTCGGCGAGGAAGTAGCGCTGGCCGTTGGCTGCCAGCAGCATGTACATGCCCGAAACGTGCTTCAATCCGGGGCGCACCGGGATGACCTGGAGGGCAGGACGGAGCGTATCGGGGTAGTTCTGGCTGAGACCGGCGATGAGGGCGTCGGCGTCGCCGAGGCGAAGCATCATGGAGGCGAAGGTCACCGGATTGAGGATCAGTTCGCCGGCCTCGGTGCGGGTGACGCCTTTGCGTTGGCGGATCTGGAAGAAGTGTTCGGTATATTCGGCCAGCCGTGGGAAGCGGGGGGGATCGAGGATGGTAATGCCGGAGAGGTTGAGCCGCAGCGCCTCGATGCGGCCGTGGATGGTCTCGGGGTCGCCGAGAAGGATGGGCCTGGCGATGCGCTCGTCAATGAGGATCTGGCATGCGCGGAGGATCTTGTCCTGCGATCCCTCGGGAAAAACCACGCGCTTCGGCTGACGCTGCGCCTTATGGATCATGATCCGCATCACTTCGTGAGTGCGGCCCAGGCGGCGTTCGAGCTGCTCGCGGTACTCGTCAATGTCGACGGGGTTCTGCGCGACACCGCTTTGGACGGCGGCCTCGGCGACGGCGGACGCCACCCAAAGCAGAACGCGATGGTCAAAGGGTTTGGGGATGATGTACTCGCGGCCGAAGGCCATATCCTCAACTCCGTAGGCGCGCCGCACCGAATCGGGGACATCCTCCTAGGCC
>CAYRPT010000554.1:0-3456 GCA_964425895.1 uncultured Solibacteraceae bacterium
AGCTTAGGGCCGCCTACAGCCCGTCGGGCAGCTTCGCGCGCATCGCCGCGCGCCGGTCGAACCTCTCGCCATCGGCGGTGAACGTCCCGTCGCCGACAGCATGAAGCAGGCGAATGTCGGTCCGGGCGGCATCGATATGGGCCGCGATGCCGATGTTCCGCATATTCTGGATGAGCGTCGTTCTAGGCATACAGGTCCGGTAAGTCAGGCGCTTGCGGGTCTACCACCGGTAGTGGGCAAAGGCTTTGTTGGCCTCCGCCATACGGTGGACGTCATCCTTTTTCTTGATCGCACCGCCGCGCATGTTGGCCGCATCGAGCAATTCCGCGGCCAGGCGGTCCCGCATCCCTTTCTCGGGGCGCGACCGGGCGTTCTGCAGAATCCAGCGAATCGCCAGGCTCGTGCGCCGGTTGTTCGGCACCTCAATGGGAACCTGGTAGTTGGCGCCGCCAACGCGCCTCGATTTCACCTCCAGCACCGGCTTGCAGTTCTCCACAGCTTTCTTGAACAGCTTCAGCGCGTCGTCGCCGGAGGATTCGCGCATCTGATCCATCGCGGAATAGAAGATCCCCCGCGCGACGGTCTTCTTGCCATCCCACATCATCGAGTTGATGAACTTCTCGGCCAGGGTGGAGTTGTACACCGGGTCCGGCTGGACCTGACGGGGTTCGGCTCGTCTTCTGCGTGACATAGAACTCTGCCAACCTTAACTTAGCTCTTGGGCCTCTTGGCGCCGTACTTGGAGCGGCCCTGCTTGCGGCCATCCACGCCGCCGGTGTCCAGAGTGCCGCGGATGATGTGGTAGCGGACGCCGGGAAGATCCTTCACGCGGCCGCCGCGAATCAGCACGATGGAGTGCTCCTGGAGGTTGTGCCCCACGCCGGGGATATACGTCGTCACCTCGATGCTGTTGGTGAGCCGCACACGGGCCACCTTCCGCAGCGCGGAATTCGGTTTCTTCGGCGTGGTCGTATAGACGCGGGTACAAACGCCGCGTCGCTGCGGGCACGCCTGCAACGCCGGACTGGCTGTTTTGTAGCGCGGCGTCTTGCGCCCCTTACGCACGAGTTGGTTGAACGTCGGCACGGATTATCTCCTCGAAACTCTCGCCTCTTTGCCGCCGCCCGCGGCCGGATTTCGGCTCGCGGCGCGAATCTACCCTGAAGTAACGGAATCGCGGGCGCGCGTTGGCGCCGCCCCGACCAGGCGCCTGCTAGGGTTTCCAGGCAGCCTTACGACGCGGCGCACCCTGTAACGGACGCCGCGGTCTTTCGTTGGAGCTTCGTTCTCGTTTCGGACTAGCCCATGCCCTGGAAGCTGTCAGATCTCTCAGGACCTCGGGGCCGACTCCCGGCCGGACTCTCGCCTGCCGCCGCGCGGCGTCCAGAGCGCCTTTTGCTCAAGGACACGGTGAGAGTGGTTGCACAGGAGCAGAGTACGGCTTTACCAAACCCTTTGAGTATGCCATACCACTTGACGGGTGTCAATTCAGTGACGCAAGGTCAACCCACTTCAGAAACGTGCCCCTCGCTACCTCAAGAGGAGTGTCCCCTGGTGCGTGTTGCCTTCGTGCACGAATCGGGCCGCGGCCGGAGCGGTGTGCGTCCGCCGGAAGCTCCGGCCGCCGGCGGCGTGGCGGGTCAGTAACCCGGCAAACCCGCTCAGCGAAACAGCAGCGGCGTGAAGTCCCGGAGATACCTTCGCCAGACGGGCCAGCTATGGCCACCCGGGGTCTCCAGGTACGTGTGCCGGATGCCATGTTCCTTCAGGTGCTCGACGAACACCTGGTTCCGCTTCAACAAGAAATCCTTCTCGCCGACGGCGATCCATAGCAGCGCGGTCTCGCGATTCGTCTTCCGCGGATCGGCGGTGAATCCCTTCACGGCTGTGTCTTCAACCGGGTTTGGCGCCGCCGAGCTGAAGGCCCCTACGTAGGCGAACAGCTCCGCCCGGCTCAACCCGGCCGCGAGCGATTGCCCTCCCCCCATCGACAACCCCGCAATGGCGCGCTTCCGCCGGTCCTTGTGAACCCGGTAGCGCGATTCGATAAGGGGGATAACATCTTTGACAAGCTCGTCGACAAACAGCTCCGTATTCCGGTTACCCGTCCCCCGGGACGCTTCGCCGAAGCGCACCGGGTGCCCATTCGGCATGACCACGATCATCGGCTCAACCTTGCCCGCAGCGATCAGGTTGTCCAGAATGAGCGGCGCCCGTCCGACTTCGCTCCAGGTGCTCTCATCGTCGCCTGCGCCATGCAGCAGATAGAGCACCGGGTAGAGCCGTTCGCCACTCGCCGCGTACACGGGAGGTGTATAGACGAACACGCGGCGCTGGCGGTTCGACGCGCTCGACCCAAACCAGTGCACGTGCAGATCACCGTGCGGCACATCCTGAAGGTCGTAGTAGGTGGGCGCTTCGGCGGGCACCTCCACCAGGCTGGCCGCTCCTCCCAACCAAAGCTTGACTCGCGGGTTGTGGGGGTCGATCGTCTGGATGCCGTCAATACGATATGTGTAGTCGAGGATATCCGGTTCCACGGGGCCGATCGTTATCGACCAAACGCCATCCTCGCCCTTGACCAGCGGCATGTTCTCGCCCGCCCAAGGTGCGTTCAGCACAACCGACTGCGCTTCGGGCCCCCGGAGCCGAAACGTGATCCGGCCATCCGAATGGACCTCCGGGGAAACGGTCCGAGGGCCCTGGGGCGGCTGAGGCCACGCCGGGAATACGAAGGCAGCGGCCAGCAAGCATAACGAAGATTTCAAAGACATCGCCCACATAATACTGAATTTACGTCTCAGCCGCGGCGCGCCGCCGTCCGCCGCCCGTCACGGTCAATTCTGCCCGCCGTGTCGATTCCACCTGGACCGCGCGGGTCACCTCCGTGACCTTATGTCCCTCTAAATCAAAGACCTGAGAGTTTGGGCCGGTTCCTGCTCCAAGCGATTCCGGCGGTAGGCGGATCAGTTCGGCCGTCAGCCAAGGAGAGCGGGGATGCAACGACTCATATTCGACACAACGCCGAGAGCGGATTCTCCTGATGCGCGGGCCGCGGAGCAATCGCGATCCGCGGTGATCTCCCCGGAGGAGTTCCGCACCGCATACCTCACCGGGAGGGCTCGCACCGAACGGCTGGTCCGGTCCAAGGGATTCAGCCCGGATGAGGCGCAGGAGCTTTCGCAGGCCGCGTGGGTCCGAGCTTGGGAGCGGCGCGATCAGTTGCGAGACGCCGGGGCCGCGGTTTCGTGGGTCGGAACCATCGCGCTCAACCTGGGCCGTGACCTTCGGCGTCGCGACCGCACGGTCCCACTCGAGGATCCGGAAGCGGCCCGCCACGAGGCCCCCAACCTGACCGCGCCGATAGCCGTGCGGCAGATTCTCGACGGCTGCTCGGGCGATGACCGCCGGCTTCTGGAGGACCACTACCTGCGGGGCTGGCGGCTGACCGAGATC
>CAYRPT010000555.1:0-3442 GCA_964425895.1 uncultured Solibacteraceae bacterium
TGTAGTGGACGCCGAAGTTGGTGAGCTGGCCGCCGGAGAAATCGTAAAACCAGCGGAAATTGTAGTAGCTCTTGTTGCGGTTATAGGGCTGCTTGGGCGCCGGGCCGAGCCACTGGTCCCACTCGCGCTCATCGGCAGGGGCGGTGTCGCGCGGGTTGCCGATGCCGTGGGGCCATTCGTTCCGGATATGGTAGCCGCGCCCGACGGTGACGTGGCCGATGTAGCCCTCCTGGACCAACCGCGCCCCGGCGATGAGGAACGGCGAGGAACGCCGGTGAATGCCAACCTGGGTGACGCGGCGCGTCTCGCGCGCGACATCCACCATTTTGCGGCCCTCGACGACGGTGAGCGAGAGGGGCTTCTCGACGTAGACGTCGAAGCCCGCGCGGCACGCGGCGAGGAACATGATGGCATGCCACTGGTCCGGAGTACAGATGACCACGGCGTCCATGTCTTTTTGTTCGAGCAGGCGGCGGTAGTCGGTGAAGCGCGCCGGTGAGAGACCCCGCTTTCTTTCCTTTGCTTCGGCGAAGTCGAGATAGTCCGGGCGCAGGTCGCAAAGGGCCACGGTCTGTTGGTCGCCGTGTTCGAGGAAGGCGTCCTGCACCTGGTCGCCGCGGTTGCCGAGGCCGATATAACCCAGCCGCACCCGGTCGTTGGCGCCCAGAACCCGCGAATAGCCGGCCGCGGTGAGGGAGGCGCCGGCGGCGAATGCGCGGCGGGTGAGATCTCGCATGGGTTTCGCTCCTGTCACAGTTCTGAACCACCCATACTATATCCTGGAGAACAATGAGACGGGTGGCGGCGGCGATGGTCATGGCGATGGGGATGGCGACGGGCGCGGGCAAGGGCGTCCTGATTCACGGCCACCGGGGGGCGCGCGCGGTTTGGCCGGAGAATACGATCCCGGCATTCGAACACGCCATTGAAGCGGGCGCCGACTTCCTGGAACTGGACCTGGCGGTGACGCGGGACAACGTACCCGTCGTGTCGCACGATCCGGTGCTGCGGGAGGATCTCTGCACGGGCAGCGGCACGAGGGTGATTCGCGAGATGACGCTGGCGCAGCTTGCGCGGTGGGATTGCGGATCCCGCCAGGCTCCGGGATTCCCCCGGCAGAACACCGCGCCCGGGGCGGGCATTCCGACGCTCGATGCGGTGCTGAAGCTAGGGGCGCGGGGCCGCTTCGGCTTTACCATCGAGATAAAGATTCCGGCCGAGGCGAGCCACGCCCCGCCGGTGGAGGAGTTCGCACGGCTGACGGTGGAGGCCGTCCTCCGGCATGGTCTCGAGAAGCGGGTGATCGTGCAGTCTTTCGATTTCGGCGCCGTGCGGGCCGTGAAGGCGTTGGCTCCCGAGTTGAAGGCGGCGGCTCTGTGGAGCCGGGGCAACACCGATTTCGCCGGTGTGGCGCGCCAGGCAGGGGCGGAGATCGCCGCCCCGCAGCACGAACTCGTGACGCCGGACCGGGTACGCGCGGCGCACGCGGCGGGCATCGAGGTCGTGCCGTGGACGGCGAACGATCCTGCGGAGTGGGAGAGGCTCGTCGGGGCCGGGGTGGATGGAATCATCACGGACGATCCCGCCGGACTGGCGGAGTGGCTACGGAAGCGCGGGTTGCGGTAGGAGAATGGAGGCGGCGCGCCACGGCCGCTTCCCCTACTCGAGGCGCAGCCTCTTGAGCAAGCCACCGAATCGAGGATCGGCCCGGAGGGGCTCCAGCCGGTCGTCAACCTTGAGCCAGGTGGCCGCCGGCTCATAGCAGTCCACAGCCCGTTGCAGAGAGGCGAACGCCAAGTCCCTCTCCCCAAGCGCGGCGTGAACCACGCCCGCCTCATAGTTGGCGGGCACACTGGAAGACGCGAGGTCCAGTTCCGCCAGGACCTGCCTGGCCTCGTCCACGCGACCGAGCCTCGCCATGGTGTGGCCCCGATGTCCATGTATCCAACTCGACGGCCGTATGGCGGCTGCTTTTTCGAAGAGACACAGAGCGCCGGCGGGGTCGCCGCGTCCGGAGGCGGCCTGGCCCAGCATCACAAAGACGGCCGGCGATGCTTGGCCGAGGGTCCGGGAGACCTCCAGAGGAGGCAGGGCATCCTCCCAGCGGCGGGCTTTGATGTAGGTCCCGGCGAGCTCGTTTCGCAGATGGTTGGAGGAAGGCGCGACGGCGATGGCGTTCTCCAGCTCGGCTGCAGCTTCGGAGAAGCGCCGCCGGGTGTTGAGCGCCAGTCTCGCGAAGTCGTAGCGGATGTCCGGCTGCGTCGAATCGAGCTCGATCGCCCGCCGGAAGGCGCGTTCGGCCCCGGCCCAATCCCGCTCATGGAACACTTTGATCCTGCCGGCGGCGCGTTGCGCCTCGGCGAGAGAAGGATCAAGAGCGAGCGCCCGGCGCGCCGCCGCGGCCGCCGGCGACAGAACGTCCAGCGGAGGGACCTCCCGGAAGTCGGCTCGAGTGGTCAGCGCGATCGCGAGCCCTGCCCAGGCACGAGCGTAATCCGGATCCGCCGCCACGGCGGCCTCGAAGAGCTCCACGGCTTTGGCTGTCTCCCCTTCGTTGGCGAAATGGGCGGCCCGCAGGCAGTAGTGCCAGGCGTCAGGGTTTCGGGTGCCGGGCCGCACCAGCGCCCGGGCGGTGTCGTGGAGCGACACACTGAAGCTTTTGGCGACGCCTCCGGCGATATCCTGCTGGATTGCGAGCACATCCTCAAACCGCCGGACGTAGGTGTCCCCCCACAACTGAAAGCCGTCGCTGGCGTTGACAAGCTGAACGGCAACTCGGACAAGGTCTCCGTCCACCTTGACGCTGCCTTCCAGAACCGCCTGAACACCCAGCTCGCTCCCAATGCGGCGGACATCCCTCGCCTCTCCCTTGTACCGGAACGCGGAAGTCCGCGAAGCTACGCGCAGACCTTCCACCCCGGCGAGCGCCCGGATGACTTCTTCGGTGAGGCCGTCGCAGAAATATCCGCGGTCCTTCTCCGAAGTCATGTCCACAAACGGCAGGACCGCGATGGACGCTGGAGGCGTCGGCGCCGGGCGGCGGGTCGCGATCCACCACCAGGCCCCGGCGCCCAGGAGGAGCGCACCGGACAGCAGCGCTGCCTGAACCCGCCACGGGGCCGCCCTGGGGGGCTGCGGCGGAGCCGCTTGCGGGTGAAACGACGGCCGGTAGGAGCCCCGGGGGATCTCAATGCGGACGGGATCATTCATCCCGCCGGACTCGTAATACTTCGCCAGAAGCTGCCGAAGCTTGCCGGCTTCAACACGGACCAGGGAATCAAGCTTCGGATCATAGGAAGCACGTCCGAAGAACTCGAGGGCAACGGTGTATTCCTTGATTTCGTCGGCCCTGCCGCCGACCGCCTTGTCGACCAGATACTTGAGCAGATCCGCGGCTCGTGGCGCTCGGGCAAACGGCGGACTGGCGCAAATCCGGGTGACG
>CAYRPT010000556.1:0-3436 GCA_964425895.1 uncultured Solibacteraceae bacterium
CGTCGGCCGCGTCAGGTCCGAACACCGCAACACGCTCGAGAGCGCCGTGCTCGGCCCCGGCCTGGTTCGCGTCCACACCGTCCACCCCGAGGACAACCCCCTCCTCTGGCGGCTCCTGCACGCCTTTGGTGCGAAGACGGGCCTCCCCATCCTCTACAACACGTCATTCAACCTGCACGGAGACCCGCTCGTCTGCACGCCCCGCGACGCCGTCCGCAGCTTCTTTTCCTCGGGAATCGATTCCATGTTCGTGGGTCACTTCTTCCTGGAGAAGTAGCGCCGCGGGACGGTTGGCAATCCGGCTTCCGCGGCCGCTGACCCCTTAGGCGGCGCTGCCGCGCATGGGCTCGTTCCCGTCCGCGGGAACCACCACGATCCCGCTCTCCGTTATCGTGTAGCCCCGGGCGCGATCGGCTTCAAGATCGTAGCCGATGACGCTCCCCTCCACGATGTCCGCGCCGGCATCGATGATCGCCCTCCGGATGCGGCTGTAACGGCCGATGTTGATGTTCTGCATCAGGATCGAATCCTGCACCTCGCAGTAGCTGTTGACCCGAACGCCCGGCGAAAGGACGCAGCGTGTCAGGCGCGCTCCGGAGATGATGCACCCCGGAGAGATGATCGAATCCATGGCCACCCCCATCCGGCGCCCCTCCTGCGCGAACACGAATTTCGCCGGCGGCCCCTGTTGCGGGCGCGTGCGCACCGGCCACTGGCGGTCATAGAGGTTGAACTCCGGGATCACCTGCACCAGGTCCATGTTGGCTTCGTAATAGGCGTCCAGCGTGCCCACGTCGCGCCAGTACTTGGCCGCCTTCTCGTTGAGATCGTGGAAATCGTAGGCGTAGACGCGCCGCCGGTCGACCAGCCGCGGCAGAACGTCGTGTCCGAAGTCGTGCGAGCTGCCCTCACAGTGCGCATCGTCGATCAGTGCTTCGAGCAGAACGTCGGTCTCGAACAGGTACACCCCCATCGAGGCGCTCACCATGGCGGCATTGAAAGCTGACGGCTTCGGATTGCCGTGCTGGGGCTTCTCTTCAAAGCCGGTTATCCTGCCGTCCTCGTCCATCTCCACGATCCCGAATCGCCCCGCCTCCCCCGGTGGGATCTGAATCGTGGCCAGCGTCACATCGGACCCTTGCTCGATATGCCGCGCCAGCAGCTCCCGGTAATTCATTTTGTAAATGTGGTCGCCGCTCAGAATCAGCACCCGCGCCGGCCGCTCGGCCAGAATGCTCTCGATGTTCTGGTACACCGCGTCAGCCGTGCCCAGGTACCAGTCTTCGTGCATGCGCTTCATCGGCGGGATCACCTCGATGAACTCGCCGAGTTCGCCCGAGAACACGTCCCACCCGTCGCGGATGTGGCGCGTCAGCTCCAGCGCTTTGTACTGCACCAGCACGAAGATGCGCCGGATATCGGAGTTCAGGCAGTTGGACAGCGTGAAGTCGATGATGCGGTACGTGCCGCCAAACGGCACCGCCGGCTTGGCCAGCCGCCGCGTTAGCGGACTGAGGCGCTCGCCGGCGCCTCCCGCCAGCAGAATACCCAAGGTATCTAACATGTCTTACTTGAGTTATAGCAGGCTGTCCGCGGCCCTACTGTCTGTCGGGAGGACCCGCGGAATGCCGGGGGATGGCCCCCTCCCCGGTTGGGTTCAAGCCAGGTCGTAGGTCCGGATGTCCGGCGGCCCGTCCAGCAGGCCGTCAAGGCGGCCCAGCGCCGCCGTCACGTGGCTGGTCTGATGATGGCGGTCGAAGGCCTCCCCGCTCTGCCACTCCTCCACGAAGGTGAAGTCGGCGGGATCGGCGGTGTTCCGCCAGACTTCGTAACGGATGCAGCCATCCTCCCGGCGGGTGGGCTCCAGCAGCCCCTTGAGAATCGCCGCCACCTCATCCGCTCTGTCCTTCTTTGCCGGCACTCGCGCGATGACTCGAAGCATAACCCTCCCTTTCCGGCCGCCGCGGCCGCGTTCAAGCCCGGCGGGCCATCCAGTTAAGATACAGTATCGTCCATGAGTGAGACAAAACTGAGTCGGCGAGATGTGGCCAAGGGCGCCGCGGCGGGCTTGATGGTAGTGCGGCCGGAGACGGCCTTCGGCTACCAGGCGAATTCCAAGGTCCAGTTCGGGATCATCGGCGCCGGCGGCCGCGGCCAATACGTGGGCGGGCACATGGCGCGCGACGGGCGCGCCCGGCTGGCGGCCATCTGCGACATCTACCCCGATCGCATCGACCAGGCGAAGACCAACATTCCGGGCGCCGACACCGCCCGCGTCTACCGGAACTACATGCAGTTGCTCGAGCAAAGCGATATCGACGTCGTGCTCATCACCACCCCGGTCTTCCTGCATGCCGAGCACTTCGAGGCGGCCGTCCGGGCCAACAAGCATATCTACTGCGAGAAACCGGCCTCGCCGGACGTCGCGCGGCTCAAGCGGATTCATGAGGCCGGCCAGAAGGTCGCCCCGGGCAAGGTCGTGCAGTGGGGATTCCAGCAGCGCTTCAGCCCTGAGTATCTCCGGGCCAAAACCATGATCGATAATGGCGACCTCGGCGTGGTGAAAACCGTGCTCAGCTTCTGGATTCTCGGCGGCGCGCCCCCGGAGGCGTTCGAGCCGAAATACTCCGGCGACGAGGAAAAGGTCCGCTACTGGGGCCGCTGGACCGAAACCTCAGGCGGCCCGATCGTCGAGCAGGACTGCCACGGCGTCGACATGCTCAACTGGTTCCTGAAGGCCCGGCCCGTCAAGGCCGTGGGGCGCGGCTGGAACCGCTACCCGGTGGTCTACGGCGACTGGACCACCGATCACCACGACATCTTTTACACCTATCCCGACCAGGCCTCCGGCTGGCTGATCTCCATCAAACACGCCGCGGGCTTCCGCGACGTCAAGGAGCAGATCTACGGCTCCAAAGGCATGATCGAAACGGCCCGCACCTACTTCAAACTCCACGGAATGAAGCAGGGCTGGGGATTCACCGACGCCGACCGGCTCGAGGACCGCAGCCTGATCGAACGCGTCGACTCCAAGCGCGAGATCACCATCGACGCGGTCGAGCATTTCTACACCAAGATCCTCGGCGGCGAATCCTACAACATGACTGACGTCGCGGTGGAGGCCACCGGCACTTCCCTGCTCGGCCGCATGGCCGTCGAGTACGAGCGGGAAGTCACCTGGGAAGAGATGTGGCGCTCGGCCTGATCCGGAGCCGCGGGGGCCGGGTTTCCCCGGGGCTTCGTCTGGCAGAATAAGAAGATAACGCCATGAAGACAGCCCGCAACTCGCTTGCACTCGTGGCCGCCGCCGGTCTGGGATGGATGGTTCACGCCGCGGCGGATTCCAAGGAGGTGTTGGAGGAAAAGCTGACCCGGGTCCGCAACCTGGCCAAAGCCTATTACGAGAACCCCAACACGAAGAAAGAAGCCGTCGAGG
>CAYRPT010000557.1:0-294 GCA_964425895.1 uncultured Solibacteraceae bacterium
CGAACCGGTTTGTCCAGCGCGGCCGGCCGGCGCCGTCGTGACCGGCGAAGTACTCGTATCGCGAGGCGTCGTTGATGTTGTCGATACCGGGGCTCACGCGGATCAGGTAAATCTGGTCGCCGCTGATCCAACTGAGGTTGCCGAAGCGGGGCTTGGCGTCGGGCTCGACGGCGCCGTGTCCCACCAGGTACGCCTTGCCGTCGGGCGAGTGCTCCATGTTCTTACCCAGGTCCACGAAATGGGGAGCGCCCATCTTGACCGGATGGCCCCACATGCCCGTCTCGCCGAAAAGCG
>CAYRPT010000557.1:304-2438 GCA_964425895.1 uncultured Solibacteraceae bacterium
GGCCGTAGTCGGTGGAGATCCGGAAGCCGACCACCGGTCCCAGCCACGGCCAGTTGTAGGCTACGCCGCCGTAAAGCGTTCGGCCGTGCGGCGCCAGCGTGTAGGTACCGTAATACCACACGCCGTTGTAGACCAGGCTTCCGCATGGGTAGCGTCCCTGGTAGGGTGCGGGGCTGGCCTTAGTCAACCCAAGGCTGTAGATCTTGAGGCGCAGGGGATCGTCGCCCTCCATCACCGCCTGGCCGGTGGTGGCGTTCTCTCCGGCGGAGTCGGACCGTTCGCGGCTGCCGTCGAGCCGAGGGCAGGAGCCATCGGTCCACGGGGAATACAGGTTGCCGTCGGAGGCCCAACTCGGATACCACGTGTCGGCCAGGTCGTAATCGCTGTAGCGCCCGGTGAACGCCAGGCCGGCGATATCGCGCGAGTTCTCGAAGGGACACCCCGGGGGCGGCTGGGAGGGCCAAATCCAAGGCTTGCCGTTGTCCGGCTGGGCGGCGGAGGCGGCGCGACCGCCGCGGAGCCCGAGAACGAGCCCTCCCGCCGCCGTCGCGGGCCAGGCGAGCAGTGTCCGGCGAGTCAGCATGGGCTTCAACATAGCACGGCCGGCCGCCCCGCCACGCGGCCGGCCGTAGCGTAGAGGGCGGGCGGCGCGAGAGCCGCCGCACGCGGGTCCATCCCGCCTGGCGGGGGTCGAGGCCGTGGATCGAAATTCTCTCCGGCCGCCGGACGGTTGCCCGGCTGGTCCGCTCTGCGCTCGCGAATCGGATCATGTCACTCTCCACTCTGTTGGAGCAGCTTGGCTACCAAGGCGGTCCAGCCCGTCTGGTGGCTGGCTCCCAGGCCGGAGCCGTCGTCTCCGTGGAAGTACTCGTAAAACAGCACCAGGTCTCGCCAGTGTGGGTCGTTGCGGTAGAGGGGATTGCGCCCGTGCACCGGCCTCAATCCCTCGCCGTCGCGCAGAAAGATCCTGGTCAGGCGACGCGAGAGCTCCGCCGCCACCTCCCACAGCGTCAGATACTGTCCCGAACCGGTGGGATGCTCGACCCGGAAATCGTCGCCCAGGTAATGATGGAACTTCTGAAGCGATTCGATCAGGAGGAAGTTGACCGGGAACCAGATGGGACCGCGCCAGTTCGAATTGCCGCCGAAAAGACCAGTGCTGGACTCGCCCGGCTCGTATCGAACTTCGTGCGCCTCGCCGTTCACCCAGAACGCATAGGGGGTGTCCCGGTGAACGCGGGAGAGAGCCCGGATGCCGTAGGGCGAGAGGAACTCGTTCTCATCGAGCATCACGCGGAGCACCTGGCGCAACTGGTTCGGGTCGACGATGGAGAGCAGCCGCCGTTGGCCCAGGCCGGGCGTCTCCATGGAGGCAACATTGGCGGTCAGGTCGCGGCGGTTCGCGACGAACCATTCGAGACGCCGTTTGAAGCCCGGCAGCTTGTCGACCAAGTCCGGCTCCAGTGTCTCCACGGCGAACAATGGGACGAGCCCGACCATGGAGCGGATCTTCAGCGGAACTTGCGCGCCGTCCGGCAAATGGAGAACGTCGTAGAAAAAGCCGTCTTGCCGGTTCCACATAGCGGTCCCTTCGCCGCCGAGGTGGTTGATGGCGTGCGCGATATAGAGGAAGTGCTCCCAGAATTTGCTGGCCACATCTTCGTAGGCCGGGTCCTCGCCGGCCAGCTCCATCGCGATGGCCAGCATGTTGAGGCAGTACATCGCCATCCAGCCCGTGCCGTCCGCCTGTTCGATATGGCCGCCGGTAGGCAGAGGGGCGCTTCGGTCGAACACTCCGATGTTGTCCAGGCCGAGGAAGCCGCCCTGGAAGACGTTGCGGCCTTCGGCGTCTTTGCGGTTCACCCACCAGGTGAAGTTCAGCAGCAGCTTGTGGAAGACGCGCTCGAGGAAATCCCGGTCGCCCACTCCATGGCGTCTCTTGTCGATCTTATAAACGCGCCAGGCCGCCCAGGCGTGAACGGGCGGATTCACGTCCCCGAGCGCCCACTCGTACGCCGGAAGCTGGCCGTTGGGATGCATGTACCACTCCCGCAGCATCAGCACGAGCTGCTCCTTGGCGAACTCGGCGTCCACCAGCGCCAGCGGGATGCAATGGAACGCCAGGTCCCAGGCC
>CAYRPT010000557.1:2448-3432 GCA_964425895.1 uncultured Solibacteraceae bacterium
TACTCCCACTTGTCCGGCATCGAGATGACGTCGGCGTTGAAAAGGTGTGTCCACTCGCGGTTGCGGCCGGATTTGCGTCTCGCGGGGGGCGGCGGCTGTCCGGGGTCGCCCTCCAGCCAATCGCGCACCACGTAGTGATAGAACTGCTTGGACCATAGCAGGCCTCCCAGCGCCTGGCGCATCACGTTCCGGGCGTCACCCGTCAGATGGCCGGGAATGATGGTTGCGTAGAATTCGTCGGCCTCCCGGAGCCGCTGGGCGAACGATTGATCGAACTCCGCCCCGAACGGATCCCCGCCGCGGTCGGTCAACCGAAGGCGCACCGTGCCCGAACCGCCCGGTGCGAGGAGCAGGCGGTACCAGGCGGCGGCCTTGGTGCCCGTGCCGCCGGGGTTGACGGCGTCGCTGACTCCGTGCACCACGCGGTTGTTGATGCCGTCCTTCACGAAGCGGCTGGTATTGGCCACGCCGTACAGACGCTGGAAGTTCGTCTCGTTCTCGGTGAAGAGCAGTTCGGGGTTTCCCTCGCAGCAGAGCCGGCGGCGGCCGTAGTACGGCTCGTGGAGTTCGATGGTGGAAGCATCTGCCCGAGCCAGCCAGGGCCGCTCGGCGCGCCGCCTCCAGGACCAAGTGTCCCGAAACCACACGGTTGGCAGCAGGTGCAGTTCGGCTTCCTCGGGCCCGTGGTTTTGCACGGTGATACGGATCAGGATGTCTTCCGGGCTTCCCTTGGCGTACTCGACAAAGACGTCGAAGTAGCGGTCATCGTCGAAGATGCCCGTGTCGAGGAGCTCGAACTCCGGCTCGGCTAGTCCGCGGCGGCGGGCCTCGCCGACGAGCACGGCGTACGGGAAGGCCCGCTGCGGGTATTTGTAGAGCATCTTCATGTATGAGTGCGTCGGCGTGCCGTCGAGGTAGTAGTACAGCTCCTTGACGTCCTCGCCGTGGTTTCCTTCGCTGTTGGTCAGGCCGAAGAGCCGCTCT
>CAYRPT010000558.1:0-3424 GCA_964425895.1 uncultured Solibacteraceae bacterium
AGATCACCGCGTTGTACTGGTTTGCCGGATGCGGCTGGGCCTCCGGAATCAGAAGCTCCCAATTAAGGTGAATGTAGCTCCGATTGCTCCAATGGCGGTGCCGGTTGTACGACCAGCGGCCGAAGATCTTATGCATGGGGCTGAACTGGTGGTCCAGCTTGACATCCACGCGGCTCCGGTAGGAGCGGTAACGGGTTTGGGCGGCCACGTTCTGGTGCGGCCCAAACGCGTCCACGAAGCCGGCGTTGTTCGGCGTAGCCCATGGCTGCTGGGAAAGGAAGTTCATCGCCACGGGGTCGAATCGCGCCCGCGGCACCTGATTCGCCGGGAAGACGTCCCGAACCCACACGCCGTTCTCCAGCCGGGTGCTGGCCGGGTCGTAGATGGGAAAGCCCTTGCCGCCGAAGCTGAAATCGCCATTCAGCATCTCTTCCGAGGGGACGTCGCGGATCTCCGTCTCCGACGCCTTCTCGTGGTGACGCTGCCAGGAGAAGAAGAAAAAGGTCTTGTTCCGGCCGTCGTAGATCTTGGGCAGCAGGATCGGGCCGCCGAGGTTGAAAGCCAGTTCGTGATAGAGCAGCGGCTCGGTTCGTTTCAGCTTGTCGAAGTAGCCGCGGTGGAGGAAGTCCTTGGCCATCCACCGGTCCTCCGCCGAGCCGTGGAGTTCGTTGGTTCCACTCTTGAAGACGGCGGTAATCATTCCGCTCCCCGCGCGGCCATACTCGGCGGGGATGCCGGTGGTCAGCATCTTGACCTCGGCGAGCGCATCGGTGGAAGTCTGCACCGTCCGGTCATGGGAAACTGCCGTGCCTCTGACGGGCTCCCGGGCGCTCACCCCGTCGACCGTGTACCCCATCGCGTTCACACGTTGGCCGACGGCGTGAAAGTCGTTGAACCCCGTCGTGTTGAGTCCGGGGAGGTAGTTCATGATGTTGTACGTCCTCATCTGCATGATGGGGATCCGCATGAACGTCTTGTTTTCAAGCGTCGCGCCGGCCGTCGACGTTTCGGTCTCGAGCAGCGGCACTCCGCCGGTGATAGTGACAGACTCGGTGATCGCGCCCAGTTCCATCTGCACATCGACCCGGGGAACCTCGCCGGCGCGCAGCTCGATGCCCTTCCGCACATGGGTGCGGAAGCCCTGCGCCTCCACGTTCATTTCATAGGAACCGGGGCTGAGGTTGGGAACGTAGTAGCGCCCAAGTTCATTGGCCTCGCCGGCCGACGTGAAGCCGGTTGCGGGGTTCACCACGGTCACCTTCGCGCCAACGATCGCCGCGCCCGTGGGGTCGGTGACGTTGCCGACAAGAGTGGCGGTCCGCGTTGTTTGGGCAAACACGCAGGCCGCCGCGAGAAGGAGGATAAGCAAAGTCCTGACCATTCGACTGACCTTTCTAGCTATTCCGATCTTTTTGCCTCAAAGGCGCCAGGGCGTCTGCGCGACCTCGCACCTTGATTCTGAACCACGCTTATTCTATATCCATCAGGGATCGGATGCAGCCTGAATCTTCGGATTCGTTTCAACCATACCTCGCGAGCTGGGTCCAGGCGGGGGCGACCCGGCGGGGCGACCCGCCACCCCTGGCGGATGACTCCGGCGGCCAGGCAGAACGACCGCTTTCCTGGACGGGGATCGGGCTCTCCCGCCAGCCGCACATCCAGGTGCTCGACGGAAGGGAGCTGACTCTCGGGCCCTTTCCCTCCGCTTACAGCGGCTTGGCGGCGTCGCGATGATTCACTTTGGTGCTGAAGCCGGCCTTGTTGAGGCGCTTGCGGATCTCGTCGGCGATCATCACGGAGCGGTGCCGGCCTCCCGTGCAGCCGAACGAGATGGTCAGATAGCTTTTGCCCTCGCGCAGGTAGTGCGGCAGCAGGTAGACGAGCAACTCCGAGATCCGCTCGACGAACTCGACCGTCTGGGGAAACGACTTGATGTAGCGGGCCACCCGGGGATGGCGCCCGGTCAGATGGCGATACTCGCTGATGTAGTTGGGGTTGGGCAGGAAACGCACGTCGAACACGAGGTCGCTGTCGGCGGGCACTCCATGCCGGAAGCCGAAGCTGTTCACGTAGACGATCATCCGTGACCGTGTCCCGGTCTCCGCGAACGTTTCCTTAACGAAGCCGCGCAGGTCGTGAACGTTGAACTTCGTTGTGTCGATGACGTGGTCGGCCAGCTTGCGGAGAGGCTCGAGCTGCTCGCGCTCGCGGCGGACGTTCCGTGAGACCGAACGGCCGGAGCCCAACGGGTGAGGGCGGCGGGTCTCGCTATACCGCCGCACCACCGCGTTCTCGTCCGCCTCAAGAAACACCATGGTCGTATGAATTCTCCGGCTCAACTTCCGGTAAACCTCGGGAAAATGATCCAGGCCGCCGCCGCGCACATCGATCACCACTGCGGCCCGGGCGATGTTCGGAGAATCGCGGATCAGCTCCGCGAACGTGGGCGTGAGGTCGACCGGCAGGTTGTCCACCGCGTAGTAGCCCAGATCCTCCAGGCACTTGAGCACGGTGCCCTTGCCGGATCCGCTCAGTCCGGTGATGATAACAAGCTCCGGCTGCGGGGTCTGCGGGACGGCGGCACTTGGGCGGCGCATAGCGGAACGGAGGCGGGTGTTGGCGCCCGCCCGCGATGTCAGGCTTCCACCAGGTCGAAATTGCCGTCGTCGCGGCGCAGGAGAACCGTCAACCGGTCTGACTCGGAGTCCCGGTAGATGAAGTAATTGCGGCCGTCCTCCATGGCGAGAATCGCCTCGTCCAGGGTCAACGGCTTCTGGTCGGCCCGGTGATTCACCCGGAAGACCTGCGGTTCAACGGCTTCCGGCGCGGCCGGCTCCACGGGCGCTTGCTCCCCGGCGGCCGGCTTCACCCGCAGCGAGTTTCCGGGTCCGCGGTGGGTGTCCCGGAACTTCGCGCGCAACTTGCGGACCTGCTTCTCGAGCTTGTCGACGGCGCTGCTCATCGCCGTCAGCAAGTCCGGCGACGCGCCCACGCCCACCATCACGTGCTCGCGAACGTTCACGGTGATCTCGGCGTGGTGTACGTGCCGCTCAGAGGTCAGAATGAAATGCGCTTCCCGCTCCTCGCGTCCGTCCACGACCGTAGCCAGCTTGGCCAGCTTCGCGTCCAGCTTCTTGCGTTGCGCCGGCAGCAGCGAGTCCAGCTTCCCTTTGTAACTCACCTTCATGATGACCTCCCATGCCTTGAGGTATGCCCGCCGCAGAAGCCCCGCCCCTTTCCGGAGACAGCGTGCTCCGTCGCCCGCCGGGCGTCCAACGCCGGAATCCGCCCCACGTCAGTCGCGGACGCGCCGGTGGTGCGTCGAGGGTATCTTCATATCCTCGCGGTACTTGGCCACCGTGCGGCGTGTCACTTGAATGCCCTCCGCGCGCAGCATCTTGGTGATTTGATCATCCGTCAGCGG
>CAYRPT010000559.1:0-3195 GCA_964425895.1 uncultured Solibacteraceae bacterium
AGTGCTTCCACGGCCTTGATCAGGATGTAAACCTGCCCCTTGTCGTCCGATGCCCCGCGCGCGTAGAGGTTCTCGCCGCGGATCGCCGGCTCAAACGGCGGCGACTTCCACTCCTCGAGCGGGTCGGGAGGCTGGACGTCATAGTGTCCGTAGAGCAACAGCGTCGGTTTCCCGGCCGCGTGGAGCCAGTCGGCGTACACCAGCGGGTTTCCCTGGTTCTCCACGAGCGTCGCGCCGTTCATCCCGGCTCTCTCGAGGGCGTGCCGCACAAAACCGGCCGCGCGGAGCACATCCTCCTTGTGCTCCGGGAGAGTGCTGATACTGGGGATGCGCAGGAAATCAGTCAACTCGGCAAGGTAGCGCTCGCGGTTCTGTCGAAAGTAGTCCATGATGTGCTCCGGAGGGCGTTCTGTAGCTAAGGATACTGGAAATCCTGCCCGCCCCCGCGAGCGGCGGACAAGAGAAGCGCGGCCCGCGCCGCCCTGCATGCGCCGCCGGCCTCATCGTGATTCGGTTCCCCCGGAAGGATCCTAACGATGGATGCGATGCGCGACGATCGAGAAGCGACCTGCGCGGCGCTCGACGCGCCGTTGCCGGCCGCGGGGCTGGCGGCGGCAGCGGGCCGATTCTACTTTTTCGCTTCGCCCGAAGCGCCCTTCTTGACGCCTCCCACAGCGTCTCCGGCCGACTTGCCGATCTTCTTGAAGCCTGAACCGATCGCGCCTACACCCTGCTTGGTTTTCTCTCCGACGGTTTCCGCCCCCTCCACCGTCGCCTCCTTGGCGGCGCCGGCGCCCTCCACGGTCTTATCCGCCACCGTGTCGGCGGCGCCCGCCGTGGCCTTCGCGCCCTTCTTTGTGCCTTCGGCCGTCGCGGACGCGGCTTTCTTTGTGCCGGTGGTTGTCTTGTCGGCCACCGTCCCGGCGCCCTCCACGGTAGCCGAGGAGGCCTTCTTGGCTCCCGAAGCGGTCTTGCCGGCCACCGACTCGGCGCCCTCCGCCGTCGCCGAAGCGGCTTTCTTGGCGCCTGTCACCGTCGTGTCCTTTGTGGTTCGGGCAGCCTTGCCGACGGCTTCGCCGGCTTTCCCGGCCGTGGACTGCTGGGCCGTGAGAGCTTCGCCGGCCAGAAGCGCTCCCATCGCCATAGAGAGCATAAGAATTTGAGAAGCGGTCATCGATCCCTCCCGGGTCTGCGTTCCTGCAAACCCCGCTCCTTCTATCATAGCGGCCCGGAACCATAGCGCTGGAGTTGTGCAGGGGCGTCCCTACGCCGTTTTGCCCGGCGGCCGGCGGTGCATCGATCTTGGGGTCGAGGAATCCTATCTTGCCCTGGACCCGGCTGCGGCCGTCGCCCGCGTCAGGTGCGCGCTACGCCTTCGATCTCCACCGCCGATACGGAAGCCGCCGGGAACGTCCAGACCCCGGACGCGGGCAGCGCCTTCACCACCGGCTCCAGCGCGGTGTGGCTTCGCTCGTGGACCTCAAGCATCGGGTCCGCGGCGATTTCATGGACGACGCCGCCGCGCGATGCGGCCCCGCCCACCTGAATCCGCGCGGTCACCGGCCGTGTCCGGTTGATATTGGCTATGTGCAGCCAGATGCGGTCCCCGGACCGGCTGGCCGTTACGTCCAGTCCCGGCGGGGTCTTCACTACTCTCAGCGCCTGCTTTCCCGTGAACCGCCGGTACAGCTTCATCACGTGCGCTACCGGCATGAGGAACGACTCTCCGCCCGGCACGGGAATCATCACCGCGTTCACCTGCCACCGGGTACCGCAGAAGTCCGCCGCGGTGGCGATCTTCAAGACGTCGCCGTACCTCTCGTGCACATGCAGTAGCCGGGCGTAGGCAACGCCGCAGGCCCAGGTGGACATCACTTCATTCCGGTTGCGGCCGGGGATGCTGAAGTGGCACTCGGTCATCGCCAGCGGGATCTTCAGCCCGCCCAGCCGGTCCCGCGCTTCCCGGATCTTCGCCTCGTGCGCCTTCCAGGCATCCATCAACACGTCCCAGGTTTGCGCCGGATTCTCGCGGTATTTGAGGAACTCCAGCGTGGGCTCTTTCGGGTCGTCCGGGTTATACATGTGGTGGAAGGCGAGGTAGTCGAGGTGTTCCCCCGCGGCCTCGGCGATGCCGCGCGTCCAGTTTTCGGGCGCCCGTCCGCGCCTTCGCGCGCCGTGATCCTCGCCCCCCCAGCCGATCAACCGGATGCCTGAATCGGCTTTCTTCATCGCCCGGGCGAACTCCGCCGTTTTGCGCGCGGCCGCATCCAACGCGAAGCCATCCGGATCGTATGAGGTTTCGTTCCCGATCTGCCAGTACTTCACCGGGAGTGTCTCGGCGCGCCCATGGCTCCGCCTTTCGGCGTTCGATGGATCATTGCAGTAGGCTACCCAATCGGCGGCTTCCCGCGCGTCGCCGCGGCGCGAGGTAAACCCATCGTGCTGGTAACGTTGGCGCCCATCCGACTCGAAGTTCACGCAGAGCAGCGGCTCGGCTCCAACCTTTCGGGCGAAATCAACAAACTCGAGGGTTCCCACCTGGTTGCTCTCGACACCACCCCACAGCAGGTTCCGCATCATGGGCCGTTTCTCGCGGGGACCCACGCCTTCGCGCCACCGGTAGTAGTCGGTGAAGATGCCGCCCCAACGGAGCATCGTTGGAGCAAGGTCGCGAGTCACGCGGACCACGTCGTCCCGCCAGTTGTTGCCGCGATGGTCCCACGCCGCCTCCACGGAGCCGTCCGTGGCGCCCAGGGGCTCCATGAACTGCATGTAGAGGAAAGGCGAAAGCTCATACCGGGGGGCCGGATCGATCTCCAGTGCGGCTTCGTCAGCGGCCAGGGGCAGTGTCAGCGCGCACGATCCAACGACTGCGCGGCGGGTCAACGGGTTCGACAGCATCCTGGCCTCACTATACACAAGCGCCGCCGCGCCCGCGCCGGACGAGTTCACTCGACGCGGAACAGGTGGACTCCCCGGACCCGGGCGATTTCCGTGACGCCCCACTCCCGCGGATTCTTCACCAGGTCGCGCCCGATTTCCGCCAGCGCGGATCCGGATGCCGGGACGAGAATGAAGCCGGCGCCTTCACGCCGCAACGCTTGAACTGCGCTTCGGCGCAGATCGGCCGCCGGCAGCGGAATGAGGCCCGGCCGTTCCGCCAGCCGCCGCCACTTGCCGTCCGGTTCCCGCCCG
>CAYRPT010000559.1:3209-3422 GCA_964425895.1 uncultured Solibacteraceae bacterium
CAGGTGAGTGTGGCGCCGGAGGTGCGGACACGGGCGGGGAAATCGATCTGGAGATACATGCCGGTCCGGGGCGTTTCCCACGCGGCCCAGCGCGTGATCTGGTTGCGGTCCAGGGCCAGCGGCGCCTCCCAGACATTCGGCCAGGCTGAAAGGCGCCACCCGCGGCGGTCCTCGTTCTGCACACCGGTCAGCCGCACCTCGTTAATGCTCCAG
>CAYRPT010000560.1:0-3402 GCA_964425895.1 uncultured Solibacteraceae bacterium
AAGGCGCTTCGTACTTCTACGCGCCGGATCCATCGAGCCAGAAGGCATGCACGATCGGCGGCAACGTCGCCGAGAACTCCGCGGGGCCGCACACCCTCGCCTACGGGGTGACGGCGAATCACGTGATGGGCCTGGAGGTGGTGCTGCCGGACGGCAGCCTGATCGAGGCCGGGGGCTCGGAAGCCGACCTTCCGGGGTATGACATCACCGGGCTGATGATCGGATCGGAAGGGCTTCTCGGGCTGGTCACCAGGGTCGTCGTCCGCCTGATGCGCAAGCCGGAGGCCGTCAAGACCGTGCTGGCGGTTTACGATTCACCGGAAGACTGCGGCCGGACTGTCTCGGAGATCACCGCCGAGGGCATTACGCCGGTGGCGCTCGAGATGATGGACGGCGTCATGCTGCGGATGGCGGAAGAGGCGACGCACGCCGGCTATCCGCTGGACGCGGCCGCGGTGCTGCTCATCGAAGTGGAAGGACTGCGAGAGTCGATCGAGGAGCAGATGCGGCAGGTTGTCGCGATCTGCCGCCGGTCCAACGCGCGTGAGGTGCGCGAGGCGCGGTCGGAAGCGGAGCGGGCGCTTCTGTGGAAGGGCCGCAAGAACGCATTCGGCGCCATCGGGCGCGTCAGCCCCTTTTTCCTGGTCCAGGACGGCATGGTTCCGCGGACCAAGATCCCGGATACGCTGAAGTATATTCGCCGGGTGTCGGAAAAATACGGGCTCACGATCAGCAACATATTTCACGCCGGCGACGGCAACATGCATCCCATCATTCTGTTCGACATGCGCAAACCGGGAGATCTGGAGAAGGCCATGCGGGCAGGCTTCGATATTCTCGAGAAGTGTCTGGAATATGGGGGCTCGATCACCGGTGAGCACGGCATCGGAATTGAGAAGCTGCAAATGATGTCGAAGCAGTTTTCGCCGGACTCGCTGGAGGTGATGGACCGCATCAAAGAGCTCTTCGATCCGCAGAGTCTGTTGAATCCCGGCAAGGTCCTGCCTTCCCGAGCGTTGCCGCACAAGCCCGCCGCGTCGGCCGCGGCGGACTGAACCGGCGCTCCCACCGGCGGCGGGATAGATTACAACAGCAGTTCCGAGGGCCCGCGCGGCAGATCGAAGCAGGCAATCGTGACGCCGGATTGTCTGAACCACGTTCCAGGCACGAGACGGAGGCGGTCCCGGGCTTCCGCGAGGGGCGTGACGGCTCCGGCTGCGGAGAACCGTGGCGGCCGTTCCTCCGCCGAGCGGAAGCGGACGGTGAAGGCGGGACAGGCGAAGGGGGCCTGGAACGTAAGCGATTGGCCGCGCCGCGAAATCGCCGTGAGCTGCCGGGCGGCCCAGTAGCGGGCGATCTCGCTGTTCTTCATCCATACCAGGTTGTCGTACTTCGTGTGGAGCCTTTGAAAGACTTCCTGGAAGGCTCGGAAGCCCAGCTCGCGACCGTTGAAGTGGATTCCTGTCCAGTGAGAAACCAGGAACGCGGGTTCGCCCCGGTCGATCACCTCGACCAGGCGTCCCTGGGTGAGGTCCGGCGTGATGAACAGGTCGGGTTGGGGCGCCGCCGAGCAATCCCAGCCGCCCGTCCAATCGCCGGTGCAGCCGATGATAGAGACCACGCAGCGCGGATCGGTTCCATTGAGCCCCGAGGCGTACTGCACAAGCGGGGCGACGCTCCGGCCGGAATCGCGATACACATCGCGGAAGTAGTGCGGAATCTCGGCCTGAAACACCTCGCGACACGAATCGAGCGTGGCGCGGGCCAGGGCGGGCATCACCTGCTGGCCGAAACCGCCGGGCGTGGTGATGCCTTCACAAGGCAGACCGACGTTCTTCAGGATTTCGAGGGCGTAGATCATGTAGGCGGTCAGCTCGTCGGCGGAGCGGCCCTCGGTCCAGTCCCAGTTCTCCATGAACCGCAGGGAGCGTTCCGGATACGGATGGCCGGTCTTAAGGTCGATGACCCGCGTGTGCGTCACCATTTCGGGATGGATGTCCCAGTTGGGCATCATGAGGGACTGCACCAGGCGGATGCTCTCGCGAAGCTCAATCGCGGTCCAACCGGGCAGTTCCCGGTCGAGGCGGCCTACGCAGGCGGGGTAGGGAACGATACTGTACTTGCCCTTAACGCCTTTCTCCGCGCACCACTCGCCGAACCGGCGCACGAAATCGTCGGGGATCTCGTACGGCATGCTGCGCCAGTCGTGGTGATACTGCTCGTAGTTGTAGGCTGCGGCGAACTGGGGAATCGCGAACCGGTTCAGGTTCACCAGGCACGTGGAGTCGTCGATTATCCAGGAGACCGGGACGCGGTCCCGGGGGTTGAGGACGGTTACCGAATCGTCGCGGGCCGGCCGTTCACCGGGCTCCTGCGCGGCGGCCGTCAGGGCGGCCGCCATTCCCCCAGCGGCCCCGCGCATCCAGTTCCGTCGAGTCGTCCTGTTCATATATTCCCTCCCCTTCCTGTTACGGTTTCTTGCGGGCGATCGCCCACTCCGAGAACGGCGAGCGCACCCCTCGAATGTTGATGTTCAGCAGATAGGGCCGGCCGGAGTCGAATGCGCGGCGGATCGCCGGACCCACCCGGTCGAGCCGGTTGACGTTTTCGGCTTCGCCTCCGAACCCCTTCATCACCAGGTCGTAGCGTGTGCGGCGCAGCTCGCAGGCCACGGTCGTGCCGCAGGCCGCCGCCTGCAATTCGCGCTCGACGCCCCAGCCGGCATCGTTGCCCACGAGGATGACGATGGGGAGTTCGTGACGCACCAGGGTATCCAGCTCCGCGATATAGAAGCCGAGCGAGCCGTCGCCGGTGATCATCAGAACGCGCTCGCCGGGGAAGGCAAGTTGCAGCCCGATGGCGTTCGGCAGCCCGGCGCCGATGGTGGCCAGGGGCCCCAACCGGACCCAGCCTCCGGACCGTGTGGCCGGCAGCATCGCGCGACCCCAGTGGACGAAATCGCCGCCGTCCCAGGAGAAGAGGCAGTCCGGCAAGTGATTTCGCGCCTCCGCAAAGAACGCGGCGGGGTGCAGCGGCGACCCCCGATCCTCAGCCTGAGCGAGCAACTGTTCGCGCCATTCCTGTCTCGCCTCGCGCTGGCGATGCCACCACGCGGTTCGCGCCGGCCACATCTCGCCTCGCGCGCCCTCGATCATCATGCGCAGTGTAGACGTGAGGCCGCCGCAAACACCGAGCGCGAGTCGACGCGTGTTCCCCAATTCGGGGGCATGAATGTCCACCTGAACGAACCGGGCTTCCGGGGAGAAGAGCTTGGGTCCGCCGAGCGCGAGGCGTGCGTCGAGGCGCTTGCCAAGAACCAGCACAACATCGGCTTCGGGGAAGATCTTCAGCACGGCCCGGTTGAGCGCCGGGTCGGCATAGCCCATCGAGTGGGGGAACTCG
>CAYRPT010000561.1:0-3390 GCA_964425895.1 uncultured Solibacteraceae bacterium
TCCAGCGTGACGTAAAGCGGGTCTTCCGGGTTCAAACGTTCCACGCGCTCCCGCGCCGCCGTACTGACGTGCCGCATTCCGTGAAGGAAAAACCGGCAGCGGAACGACCCGTCCGGGCGGCGCTCGATTTTCGGGAAAACCTCGAAGTTATCCGTGGCGCGGTAGCCGCCACCGACTTCCAGAATTTCAGCAGGCTCCGCGGTCTCAGGCAAATCGAGCATTCGCAGATAATCCGCGAAGTCCCGTCGTGCCGAGGAGATTACCCGGTTCTGAAACAGCGGGAATAGCTCGGAAGATTCGTAGCTGCGCTTCCACTCGGGGAAGTCGAACAGGGGCTCAAAGCCAGCTTGCTCCCGGGCGCGTTCGGCTCCCTGGGTATACCGGAAGCGGTATGCACGAGGGCTTTTCAGGACATCCAGACGGCCAACCGGAAACCAGGCGCGCGTCAGCCGCCTGTCCTGCCAAGCCAAAAACAGGGTCTTGTCCGTCATAACGCGATCTCTTTCAATTGCTTTAGGTTGTAGCAGGCTAACTATAGCCAAGGATACTTGAAATCTTGAGGACGGGAGCCGTCAGCCCCGCGATCATTTCGTCTTCTCCGGCCTACGCTTCGGCCTCGCGGCGGTAATCTGTTTGGTCTGCTCGATAGCTTTCTCCAGATCCGCGTCCACGGGCCGGGGCTTCGCATCCTCGATCGCCCGGAACTTCTCGAACTCGACCTGCGCCTTCGCCAGCGCGGCGTCGTGCGAGATCGTGCCGGCGTGGGTCAGGAGCTCGCGGTCGCTGAGCCGCAGGAAGTCATCGAGCTTGGCGATCCAGTCGCGCATGGTCATCGGCTTCCGGTTCCGCGCCTGGAGTTCGGCGAAGTCGAGGTAGGCCGAAACGACCAGGTTCAGTGTCTCGATTTCGCTCTGGGTAAGGTAGTTCCTGGCGACGCCCGCGTCCGCGCGGCGCGGCCGGCCGCCGGTCCATGAGGTCATCCCCATGTTCGGCTTCGAAGCGTCGGCGCGGCTCGCGATCACCTCGGCCGCGGTGTGGCCGTGCGCCGCCCAGTGCATCTTGTTCTGAACGACTTGGAAGAACCGCTGCGAGGTCTCCGCGTTCGCGTCGTAGTCCACGCTGGTGGCATAGATATCGAGGACCTTGCGGTAGAAGACGCGCTCCGAGGAGCGGATGTCCCTGATGCGGGCCAGCAACTCGTCGAAGTAGTCGCCGCCGCCCGACTGCTTCAGGCGCTCGTCGTCCAGAGCAAACCCTTTCACCAGGAACTGCTCCAGTTGCGCCGTCGCCCATTGGCGGAACTGGGTGCCGCGAGGCGATTTGACGCGATACCCCACGGCCAGAATCACTTCAAGGCGGTAGAACTCCAGTTCCCGCGTCACGGACCGGCCGCCCTCGGTTTGAACTGTTGCAAATTTTGCAACAGTTCGCGCCGGGTCGAGTTCCCTCTCGGCAAAGATGTTCCTGATTCGTTCCGGCCCGTGCAGCCACCACGAAGGCCTGGGAATGTTTCGGAATCTCATCGTATCGGAGTCAGGACCCCACTGGCACGATCAGAGAACCTGAGCGTGGCTCAGCGGGTCGAAGACCGGCCGGGCGTTGGCGTTATCAAGCCCGTCCTCGAGCCGCCGCCGATGATGAGGGGGGCGGGAAGTACAACGGCGCCGTGACCGGGAGCGGCGGGGCGAATTCAGCCGGCCACCGCTGTCGGCTCGAGCTCGGAGACGGTGAAATAGGTGCAGTCGGGGTGGTGGAAGACGAGCGCGCTGACGCTGGCTTCCGGCTCCATCATGAAGCCCTCGGTGAGTTGCACGCCGATCTCCTCCGGCTGAAGGAGTTTCCAGATGCCGGCCTGATCTTCCAGGTTGGGGCAGGCCGGATAGCCGAAGCTGTAGCGCTTGCCGCGGTAGCGCGAGGTGAACCGCTCCTTCATCGTGGTTTCGGGCGGGTCGGGGAAGCCCCAATCCTCGCGGATGCGCCGGTGGAGCCACTCCGCGCAGGCCTCGGCGGTCTCAATGGCGAGCGCTTGCAGCCCGTGGGCCTTGAGGAATTCGCCCCGGCGCTTGGCCGCCTCGGCCTGCTCGCGGACACGCTCGCCGGCCGTGCAAACGAACAGGGCGAGGTGGTCGCGGCCGCCGCCGGGGGGTAGGACGTAGTCCGCGAGGCAGAGCCCGTCTTCCCGGTCCTGGCGGCCGAAGCGGAACGAATGGAGCGGCTCGCGGGCGCCGCCGGCGAACAGGTGAATGGCGTTACCGTCGCTCTCGGCCTCGAAGAACTGCCAAACAGCCCGGATCTTCATGTACGAGGCGGCGTCGCGCTTGATCTCCTCGACCGCCTGGTGGAGCTCGATGGCCTTGGGATCGCGCTCGGCGAGCAACTTCTCGAAGTTGCCCTTGAAGCCCAGATGCCGGCCGTAAAGCATATACGGGTTGATGTAGCTCCACACCTCGGCGAGGTTGCGCACCTCGCGAACGCGGCGCTCCAGATAGGGCGCGGCCGGCACGGGAACGTCCAGGCGGACGCGCGAGCTACGCTGCTGGGCCGCGGGGACGGCGGGAGCCGGCGCGGGGGCGCCCGGGAGGACGTCGCCGCGCGCGGTGTGGGCAGCCAGGACGGCATCGCGGCTGGCCGGATTCATGATCTCGTGGAGCAGGCGAAGCCCCGTCATCGCGTCTTTGGCGTAGATGGTAGGCGCTCCATAGGACGGGGCGATCCGGTTGCGGGTGAACTTCTCGGAGAGGGCGGCGCCCCCGACCAGGAGAGGCGCGGAGATGCCAGCCGCACGCAGGTCTTCGGCGGTCACCACCATCTGCTGCGCGCTCTTCACCAGCAATCCGCTGAGGCCGATGGCGTCGGGGTGGTGGGCGTGCCACGCGCGGATCAGATCCTCGGGCGGAACCTTGATGCCGAGGTTGACCACCTCATAGCCGTTGTTCGAGAAGATGATCTCAACCAGGTTCTTGCCGATGTCGTGAACGTCGCCCTTGACGGTGGCGAGGATCACTTTGCCCCGCGTGGCGGCCGAGGACTTCTCCATGTACTGCTGGAGATGCGCCACGGCGGCTTTCATCGCTTCGGCCGATTGCAGCACCTCGGCAACGATCAGCTCGTTGTTGTTAAACAGACGGCCGACCTCGTCCATGCCCCGCATGAGGGGACCGTTGATGATGTCGAGCGGCGCGGCGCCCTCGGCGCGCTTGCGCTCCAGGTCGTCGATGAGGCCGTCCTTCGTCCCCTCGATGATGTAGCGAGCCAGACGCTCGTCGAGCGGCAGCTCCGCGGCGCTCTGGCGGGCACGCGCCTGAGCCCCGCGGTAGTGCTCGGTGACGCGCGCGATGTGGAACTGGTTCACGGCGATCTTCTGCTCGCGGGACTGGTCGCGCCAATCCC
>CAYRPT010000562.1:0-3376 GCA_964425895.1 uncultured Solibacteraceae bacterium
CTTCACGCGATCCACTTCCTCGGCCTGCCGCTCGATCGGCATGTTCTTGTGGACAATGCCGATGCCGCCCTCCCGCGCCAGCGCGATGGCCAATTGCGCTTCGGTCACGGTGTCCATCGCCGCGCTGACGATAGGAATCTGGAGCCCGACGCGGCGCGTGACCCGGGTCCGGGTGTCCGTCTGCGCCGGCAGAACGCCGCTTCTGGCGGGCACCAGAAGCACGTCGTCGAAGGTGAGCCCTTCGGGGATGTTGTCCGGGTTCATAGGGTTGACCTCCATCTTACGGAAGCGGCGGAAGGCATGGCAAGACGGGCGGGTGGCCGGCCGGCCCTGCCGTCTTCTATCCTGAGACGAATGGATTCGCTGCGGTTCTCCTGCCGCCGGGGTTGTACGCGGTGCTGTGAGCAAAAGGGCTTCGTCTATCTGACCGAGGACGACCTGCGGCGGGCGGCGGCGTTCCTTGGCATGCCGGCCCACAGGTTTGAAGCTGAATACGTCTACCGGACCCGCCGGCGGCTCCGCTTTCGCAAACCGCGCCACGCCGAGTGTCCCTTTCTGCGCCCGCAAGGCTGCGCGATCCATCCCGCCAAGCCGGCACAGTGCCGCCTCTTTCCTTTCTGGCCTGAGCTGGTGGAGGACCGCGGAGCCTGGGGCCGGACCGCGCAATGGTGTCCCGGTATCGGAACGGGACGCTTGTACCGCATTGGAACCGCGGTAGAGAAAGCGGACCGGATGCGCCGCGCATACCCCGAGATGTACGACGGAGCGCCGGCGGCGCCGAAACGGCTTGATACCGCCAAAATCATGGCCCGGTGACCAAAGCCGGACGCCCCTGGTCAGCCGCGGGTGATGAAAAAGAGAGTTTTTCTCACTTGGCACGCCTCTTGCAGACACTCTGGCGGCATGTTGCACGGCATCACATCCCGCCTCGAACACTACATGGACCTGCTGTCGGCCCGGCAGCGTCTGGTCGCATCGAACATCGCCAACGTGGATACGCCTGGCTACCGGACCCGTGACCTCAATTTTCGTCATGAATTCCTGAGCCTCGCCCAGGGACGAGCGCCGGCCGTGGCCGAGGTGGAGGGCCTGCGGGTGAATAACGACGGCAACGACGTCAGCTTGGACCGCGAATCCCGCCTGCTGGCCGAAAACGCCCTCCGGTTCCAAGTGGCCTCCAGCCTGATCCGCGGGCAGATCCGCGCGGTGAAGGCGGCGATCCAGGAGGGCCGCGGCGCGTGAGCCTCTTCGATTCGCTGACCATCAGCGCTTCCGGCATGTCCGCCCAGCGGGTCCGGGCCGAACTGCTGGTGCAGAACATGGCCAACGCCGAGACGACCCGGACTCCCGAGGGCGGGCCGTACCGCCGTCAGGACGCCGTCTTCGCACCCGCCGAGGCGCCGGCCCCGTTCGCCGACGCGTTTCGTCTGGCCCTGGGGCCCGGCGAGGCCGGCGTCCGCGTGGACGAGATCGTCGTCGACGACCGCGCGCCCGAGCTTCGCTACCTGCCCGGGCATCCCGACGCCAACGCCGACGGCTACGTCGCTTTCCCGCGCGTGAATCCGGCCGAGGACATGGTCGACCTGCTCAATGCCTCGCGCGGGTTTCAGGCTAACGTGTCGGCGATGTCGGCGGTGAAGCACATGATCCAGCGTTCCCTCGACCTTCTGCGGTGATCCCCATGAGCCCTCCTATCTCTCGTCCGGATTTCATCCAACCCTTGGCCGGGACGGTTTCTTCCCCGGTCGCGCGGGGCGGACCCGCCCGTCCGGACTTCCGCGAACTGCTCGGCGACGCCGTCCGCCGCGTGGAGGAGTACCGTAAGGCCGCCGAGACCAACGTCGAGGATTTCCTCCGGGGCGAGCGCGAGGATTTGCACACCGTGGCCCTCGCCACCGAGCGCGCCGAGCTGGCCTTTGAACTGTTTCTCCAAACCCGGAACAAGGTGGTGCAAGCCTATCAGGAAATCATGAGGATGCAGGTGTAGCCGGTCGTCCCCATGAACGAACTGCGGAAACTTGTTGCGGCTCTGACTACCCGGCAGAGGATCTCGCTCGTGGTGGCTGCTCTGCTCGTGGGCGGGGGCCTGTACGGCCTGGCCCGATGGAATCGCGAGCGGGACTTCGAAGTGCTCTACGCCGGCCTGGCGCCTGAAGATGCCAGCCAACTGCTCGAACGAATCCGCGAACGCGGCGTCGAGTACCGGCTGCGGGACGGCGGCGCGTCGATCCTCGTGCCCTCCGCCCGCGTGGCCGAGATGCGCCTGGAGGTGGCCTCCGCCGGCCTGCCCCGCAGCGGCCGGATGGGGTTCGAGTTGTTCGATCAGACCGATTTCGGCGCCACCGACTTCGCGGAACGCGTCAATTTCCAGCGGGCTCTGGAGGGCGAGCTGGAGCGCTCGGTGATGGCTCTTTCGGAGGTCGAAAAGGCCCGCGTGCACATCACGCCCGCCGGCGATTCCGTGTTCCTCGAATCCCGCCGGCCGGCCAAGGGGAGCGTCCTGGTTCAGTTGCGGCCCGGGGGGCGGCTGTCGCCGCAAAACGTCCAGGCGCTCTGCCACCTGGTCGCCAGCGCCGTCGAAGGCCTCGACCCGGGTGCGGTCTCCATTCTCGACATGAACGGCAATCTTCTGAACCGGCCCCGGCCGTCCGGCGCGGAAGAGGAGACCGGGCTCTCGTCCGCGCTGCTTGACTACCGCCAGAGCGTCGAAAAGGACCTTCTGGGCAAGATCCAGCGGACGCTCGAGCCACTGCTCGGCGCCGAGCGCTTCCGGGCCGGCGTGAGCGTCGAGTGCGCCCTCCGGTCCGGGGAGGAGAGCGAGGAGCGGTTCGACCCGGAGCGTTCGGTGATGACGAGCTCGGAGCGCACCGAAGATGTGTCCGGGTCGCCGGTGAGCACGGGCGGCATTCCCGGCACCGCGTCGAACCTGCCCCGCCCGCGCTCGGTGGCTGGCCTGACGGGGAACGGGCACACCCGCCGGAGTGAGAATCTCGCCTTTCAGAACAGCCGCGTGGTTCGCACCACGCGCATTCCGCAAGGCGAGGTGGAGCGCGTCTCGGTCGCCCTGCTCGTGGATCACGAGGTGCGTTGGGAGGGCGAGGGGGCCGACGCCCGGCGCATCGTCGCTCCGCTGGCGCCAGAGCGGCTGGAAGCGATCCGGGGACTCGTTGCCGGCGCGGTGGGCCTCCGCGAGGATCGCGGCGACCGGCTGGTGGTCGAAAGCCTCCCCTTTGAGGCCACCCGGAACTGGCAGCCCCTTGACACGGCTCCGTCCGGCGCGCCGGAGAGTCCGGTGCCGGGATGGCTGCGGCCGTACCTGGAAAACCGCTGGATGCTGATTGCTGCCGGCGGGGGCCTGCTTCTGTTGCTGGTCATC
>CAYRPT010000563.1:0-887 GCA_964425895.1 uncultured Solibacteraceae bacterium
TGGCGGCGCCGCACGGTCAGGTCAATGATGGTCGGCGCGAGGTCGAGGATAGAGACCTCGGTGTCAACCGCTTTGCCCTCGGCCACGCGGCCGGGGAAGCGGAAAACAAGGGGGATGTGGACGATCGGCTGGTAAAGCTGCTGACCGTGGCCGACGTAGTCGTGCTCTCCGAGGCTCTCTCCGTGGTCGGCCGTGAGTACGACCAGCGTCTCGCTCCGAAGCCCGGCCGTGTCGAGGGTGTCGAGGATTTTCCCAATCCAATGGTCGCAGTAGCCGATTTCCGAATCGTAAACCCGCACGCGGTCTCGAGCGTCATCACCGTCCAACTGCGGCGCCCGCGGCCCCGATTCTCGGATTTTCTCGGGATTCATGAAATCGTCGCGCTGGTCGTAGGGGGAGTGAGGGTCAAAGAAGTGAACCCACAGGAAAAAAGGGCGGCCCGCGCTCTCTTTCAGCCAATCGATCGCCCGCGGTCCCACGTCTTCGGCGTAGCGCTGCGAATTGAACATCTGATAGGTGCGCGGCAGGTCCTCGTCGTAATGGTCGAACCAGCGGTCGAGATGGGTCAGGCGGCTGTTCAGCGGCCAGGCGCTGACGAACGCCGCCGTGCGATAGCCGGCGCCGCGAAGGATCTGGGGCAGGAAGAGCAGCTTGGCCTTCTCATTCGGCGCGAGACCGTTGATGCGCGCGCCGTGTTCCTGCGGGTAGCGGCTGGTGAACAGCGAGATGTGAGCAGGCCCGGTGAGCGGAATCACCGTGGTCGCCCTGGTGAACCGCACGCCCTCGGCGGCCAGGGCGTCGATGTGCGGGCTCGTTCGCAGGTGGTAGCCGTAGCACGAGAGGTGATCCGCCCGTAACGTGTCCACCGTGATCAGCAGAACGTTCGG
>CAYRPT010000563.1:897-3376 GCA_964425895.1 uncultured Solibacteraceae bacterium
GCCAGCAGCAAGAGAAGCGCCATCAGATCCAGTCTATCGAAGTGCGCGACGGCGCCCCAGGCCGGAGCGGATGCCGGGGCCATGGGCTATCGGAAGACCGCGGGCGGCGTACGTGCGCCGGTGATCCCGCGTTCCGCGCCGATTCCGGACGTCCTGTAGAGTGGTGGAGAGAACAAGGATCACCCAATGGCAGGCTCCCGCAAAGCTACATCGCGCCGGCGTGACTGGCTCGTCGGCTCCGCCGCCGCCGGCCTCTCGGCGTGCTCCTCATCGGTACCGGCGCCGAGCCCTCAGCCGGTACCCTCGGCCCAGGAGGAGATTCTCCGGTTCGCGCGCGGCCTCGAAAGCACCCAGATGGTCTACGTCGCAGCCGAGATCGGCGTCGCGGACGCCCTTGCGGGCGGCGAAAAAACCACCGAAGAGCTGGCCGCGGCTACCCGGACGCATTCCCCCACTCTCTACCGCTTCCTGCGGGCGCTGGTGAGCATCGGCATGCTGGCCCAGCGGGAGCCGAACCGGTTCAGTCTGACGCCGATGGGCGAGCTGCTGCGGACAGACCACCCTGAGGGGCTTCGCGACCTGGTGCTGTGGAACGGCGCCGAGTGGCGGCATCGTGTCTGGGCGAACTTGACTCATAGCGTCCGTACCGGGGACACAGCCATGGAACACACGTTCGGCGTGGGTCTGTTCGATTACATGAAGAGGCATCCCGAGGATGCCGAGGTCTACCGGAACTACATGACCTTCTCCACGCGGCGCGTGGCCGCTTCCCTGACTGAGACCTATAACTTTGAGGCCTTTCGGACGGTGGCCGATGTTGGCGGCAGTGAAGGGTTGCTGTTGGCGGCCGTTCTGAAATCGGCGCCTCAGCTTCGAGGCATCCTCTTCGAGCTGCCGGAGTCGACCGATGCGGCCCGGAAGTTACTCACCGGGGAGGGGGTCATCGACCGCTGCCAGGTGGTGGGCGGCAGCTTCTTCGACTCGGTGCCGGCTTCCGAGGTTTACGTGCTGATGCGCATCCTGCGCGACTGGAGCAACCGCGACGCGCTCCGGATCCTCACCAGCTGCCGGCGCTCCATCGAGCCGCAGGGGCGCGTTCTGGTGATCGAGAAGCTGGTCCCGGCCGGCCGGTCCGAGTCTCGCTATCCCATCACCGATATCCACATGCTGGTGGAAACCGGAGGCCAGTTGCGTACGGAGGAGCAGCACCGCTCGCTGCTCGACCAGGCCGGCTTCCGCTTGGACCGAGTGATTCCGCTGGGCGCCGATATGGGCGACGAGTATCCGATGAGCCTGCTCGAAGCCATGCCCGCCTGATCCCGCGCGCCGTCAGGGCGGGAGGTTTCTTAACTCCGGTCCACCACCAGCGGCTGCCTGTCTGGCAGGGACCGCCCAAGGCCGCCTCCGCAGCCCCATCACGCGGGTCCGGCCGGCTCACCCCTCGCGCCGGTCTTCCGGATCCCAAACGTATACTTGAAAGTGGCATCGCGAATGATCCGGCTCAATAACGTCGAGAAAGCCTTCCGGTCCCCGGCGGGGAACTTCTATGTGCTCCGCAGAATCAAGCTGGACGTGGAGCAGGGCGAATTCGTGACCATCATGGGACCGTCAGGGGCCGGCAAGTCCACCCTCCTGAGTATCCTCGGGATGCTCGATGGGGAATGGAGCGGCGAGTACTGGCTCGACGGGCAGGCTGTTCATCAGCTCAAACCCAGGCAGCGGATTGAGCTGAACAAGAGGTATGTGGGCTTCGTCTTCCAGAGCTATCACCTGCTCGACGATCTGACGGTGTACGAAAACCTCGATCTCCCGCTCTCCTACCGCAACCTGAAGGCGAGCGAGCGGGCCGCGATCGTGGCCGACACCCTGGACCGTTTCCGGATCGTGGCCAAGAAAGATCTGTTCCCGAGCCAGCTTTCCGGCGGCCAGCAGCAACTTGTCGCCGTGGCGCGCGCGGTCGTCGCGAACCCGAAGGTGATCCTGGCCGACGAGCCGACCGGCAATCTCCATTCCTCGCAGGCGGCCGAAATCATGGAGCTCTTCCAACGGTTGAACAGCGAGGGGGCCACGATCATCCAGGTGACGCACTCCGAGCGGAACGCGTCCTACGGAAATCGGGTGGTCTTCCTCCGCGACGGCTGGATGGAAAGCGACGGCCCGGTGGGTGAGGTGCTGCCCGTGCCGCCCCGCGGCGGCTCGAACCTGTAACCGCTTTGCCGTATGAACAAGGAAGCGCTACCTCATGTCCGACGCCCGCATTCTCATCGCTGACGACCAGCCGGATGTCCTGGCCGCGCTGCGGCTGCTTCTCAAGTCTGAGGGCTTTGCCATCGAGACGGCGTCCTCACCCGCCGGGATCATGGCGGCGTTGGAGACAGGAGAGTTCGACGTAGCGCTCATTGATCTGAACTACGCGCGGGACACTACCTCCGGCGAGGAGGGCCTCGACCTCCTCACCAAGCTCCAGGCCATCGACTCC
>CAYRPT010000564.1:0-3341 GCA_964425895.1 uncultured Solibacteraceae bacterium
GGCGCCGCCGGCTCGCCGGAGTTCGCCCGCGCGCCGGTGAGCCTGGTATACGTCGCCGATCACAACCGCTCCCCCCGGACCCCCGTCTGGGAGAAAGAGGAGTACGCGTACATCTCCACCGGCTTCATCGGCCAGAACGTGTACCTCTTCGGCGCCTCCGAGGGCCTGGGAACCGTGATCCACGATTCGGCCGACAAGGGAGCGCTGTCACGATTGCTCGGCCTCGGCCCCGGCCGGCAGGTCATCCTCGCGCAAGCCGTCGGCCGGCCGAAGTAGCTCTCCATCCTGTCGCGCCCGCCCTGGTCCGGAGGCGCCGCCCTTCCGCGGCCATGTCGGGTTTCGGCTCCTCCCCACGCACATACCGGCAAGGAGGCAGAACTTGCAGGTTACTGTGCAGCACACCGGATACGGCTCTCGGGGCGCCAGGCCGGACGGCGGCGAAGGCTCGCCGCTCGCCCGCATCCAGTCGGCCCTGCTACGCCACCGCCGCGTCCTGTCTCATAGCCCGTCAGCAGGGCGCGGCACGGCCCGTACGAGCGTCCGCCTGGTAGACGGGCTCGCCTGCGCGATTCGCGAAGGCGACTGGGCGTTCACCGCGGACCTGTCGCCCAAGATGGGCGGCGCCGGCTCGGGCCCAAACCCCGGAGTCCTCGGTCGCGGCGCGCTGGGCGCCTGCCTCGCGATGAGCTATGTGATGGCCGCGTCCCTGGCGGGCGTGCGCATCACCACGCTTTCCATCGACATCGAGGCCGACTACGACACGCGCGGCATGTTGGGCTTTGAAGGGGTGTCCCCCGCCTACGGCGAGATCCGCTGCGAAGTGTCGATCGAAACCGATGCCACCGAGAGTGAACTTCAGAGGGTGATAGACGAGGCGGAGGCCGCCAGCTCGTACCTCGAAGTATTCCGGCGGCCGCAGCGCGTGGTGCGGCGGCTGCGCGTGAAGCGGGCGAAGGAGGAATAGCACATGGATGCCAGGCTGCAAAAACGAATTCAACGCTACGGATGGGACAAGGCCGAAGCGATCTACGACGAGTTCTGGTCCCGCCAGCTCTATCCGGCCCAGGAGAAGCTGCTCGATATGGCCGCGCTGGAACTGGGTGAGCGCGTGCTCGATGTCGCCTGCGGCACGGGATTGGTGACGCTGCGCGCCGCCGGCCTGGTCGGCCCCTACGGAGCGGCCATCGGCGTCGACATCTCCCAGGGGATGGTTGACAGAGCCGCGGAGCGCGCGGATGCGCGGGGTTTAGGGCAGGTCCGGTTCCTGCGGATGGAAGCGGAATCGCTCGAGCTCCGCGACGGTAGTTTCGATGTCGCTCTCTGCTCCCTCGGACTGATGTATGTCGCGGATCCGGTTGCCGCGCTGCGCGAGATCCGCCGCGTGCTGCGTCCGGGCGGGCGCCTCGCGGCGGCCGTCTGGGGCGACCGGTCGCGGTGCGGCTGGGCCGGGATCTTCCCGGTCGTCGACCGGCGGGTACATTCCGAGGTGTGCCCGATGTTCTTCCAGCTCGGTACGGGCGGCAACCTCTGGCGCGCCTGCGCGGCGGCCGGGTTCCAGTCGCTGGCCGGAGAGGTTCTGCACACCATCCTTCACTACGAGACGGCCGAGGCGGCCTGTGCAGCCGCGTTCGCTGCCGGGCCGGTGGCGCTGGCCTGGTCACGGTTCGACGAACCCACCCGGCAAGAAGCGGCGGCCGAGTACCTGGAATCCATCGAGCGCTACCGGAACGGGCGCGGTTACGAGATTCCCGGCGAGTTTGTCGTCATCCGCGGCGCCAGGCCCGTTCTCCCGGCGGCCCCTCCAGACACCGGCCATGCGGACTTCCACGCCGAGGCCGCCGTGTATTGATCCCGGACCGGCAGGCCGGGAGCTGCACGGGGACGGCGATGCGTGGGTTCGGTGCGCTGAGGCTGGAGATGTCGGCCGCGCTCCCTCTGCCGGCCGCATCTACAATAAGGAAAGCAGCCGCGGCTCCGCCGCGCTTCTCCTCATGCAGCCACGGATTCTCGAGGTTCGCCGGAACATCCTTCACAAGAACGATGAGCTCGCGCGGGATCTCCGGCAGCGGTTCGCCCAAGCCGGCCTCTACGCCGTGAACATGGTCTCAAGTCCCGGATCCGGGAAAACCGAGCTCCTGGCGCGGACCCTCGGAGCGCTCCAACCGGACTACCGGCCGGCCGCCCTGACGGGCGACCTCGCCACCGATAACGACGCTCGCCGTCTCGCCTCGACCGGCGCTTCGGCGCGGCAGATCCTCACCGGCACGGTTTGCCACCTGGAGGCCGCCATGGTGGCCGCCGCCCTCGATGGCTGGCTACTGGACGGCCTCGACTTCCTGTTCATCGAGAACGTCGGCAACCTCGTGTGCCCCTCCGCGTGGGACCTCGGCGAGGATCTGCGGGTCCTGCTGATCTCGGTCACGGAAGGTGAAGACAAGCCGCTCAAGTACCCAACGATCATCAACAGTGCCGACCTGGTGCTGATCTCCAAGATCGATCTGGCCTCCGCGGTCGGCTTTGATCTCGAACTGGCTGAACGGAATATCGAGCAGGCGCGTCCCGGCGTGCCGGTTCTTCGCACTTCAGCCCGAACTGGTGAGGGAATGGACGGCTGGCTCGATCTGCTTCACACGAACCTCTTCCGGAAACGCCGCGGCGCGAAACAGGCCAACGCCTCTCCGTAAGCGGCGCCGGCAGGGCTCCTGGCGGATTTCTTTGGTGGGGACAGACACACTCGTCGGCTTGGCGGGTGGAGGAGGAGTCCCCGCCGTGGGCCCGCAGCGTTCTGTCCCCTCCTGACATAAGAGACGTACGAAAGCCAAGACCGGTTCGGCCATAAGTGTTACTTCCCGGGGCACGTGACAAGCGCGCCCTACCTCCGAATCCGCCCTTCTCCCAATCCATGGCGCTATCATGGGGAACCACACAATGCAACCGAGGACTTCCCAGTCGTATCTGAACCGGCGGCGGTTTGCGGCCCTGGCCGGCGCCGCGATTCCCGGCGTGTCCGCTGTGGCTCAGGCGCCGCCGCTTATCATCGACACCCACGCCCACGTCTATTCCGACGACGAGGTCAAGTATCCGACCATACCCAAGCCCCTCCGGCCGCCGGCCGGGGCCGGCTCGATCGATACTCTCCGGCGGCGCGCGATCGAAAATGGGGTCTCCGGCGTGTGCCTCGTGCAGACGTCCACGTTCTACGGGTTCGACAACCGCCTCATCTGCGATACCGCCCGCCAGACCCGCACCTGGACGGCGGGCGTCTGTACCCTCGATCCAGACGATCCTGGCTCGCCGGCGATGATTCGCCAACTGGTGCGTGACTTCGATATCCGGGCTCT
>CAYRPT010000565.1:0-3335 GCA_964425895.1 uncultured Solibacteraceae bacterium
CGACCCGCGTTCGGCGGCGCTCGCCGAGAACTTCGCCGGGCAGTGGCTTGAGATCCGGGCGCTCGACAGCGTGAAGCCCGATCCGGAGCGGTTCCCCGGCTGGGGTCCGGAGCTTCGCGAGGCGATGCGGACGGAAACGCGCCTCTTCTTCGAGGCGGTGCTGCGCGAAAACCTCCCGCTCTCCACCTTTCTGGACGCGAAGTTCACGTTCCTCAACGAGCGCCTGGCGAAGCACTACGGCATCGACGGGGTGGAAGGCCCGGATTTCCGCCGCGTTGCGCTGCGCGGCGGCGAGCGCGGCGGCATTCTCAGCCAGGCGAGCGTCCTGACGGTGTCGAGCTATCCGACGCGCACCTCGCCGGTGATTCGGGGCAAGTACGTGCTGGAGAACATTCTTGGCGCTCCTCCCCCTCCGCCGCCCCCGGATGTGCCGGCGCTCGATGAAGCCGCGGTCGGCAGTGCCGGGTCGCTCCGGCAACAGATGGAGCAGCATCGCAGCAACCCCGCCTGCGCATCCTGCCACGTTCGGATGGACGCCATCGGATTCGGTCTCGAGAACTACGACGCCATCGGCCGGTGGCGTGTCACGGACGGCAAGTTCCCGATCGATGCGGCCGGCGTGTTTCCTAACGGGAAGTCGTTCACCACGCCCGCCGGGCTGCGCGCATTGCTGATGGACGATCTCGCGGACTTCGCTCGCTGCGTTAGCGAAAAGATGCTCACCTATGCCCTCGGCCGCGGCCTCGAACGCTATGACCGCCCGGCCGTGCGCGCCGTGTCGCGGAACCTGGCGGCGGCCGACTACCGCTTCCAGGCGCTGATTTACGAAGTTGTCCGAAGCCTGCCGTTTCAAATGCGGCGCGCCGAGCCGTCCCCGGACCTGGCCGCCGGAAAACCCAAGGAGGTTGCCCGTCGATGATCACCCGCAAAGCACTCCCCCGGAGAACCTTCTTGCGCGGTTTGGGTACCGCCATCGCCCTACCGCTGCTTGATTCGATGACGCCCGCGCTGGCTTCCAGCCGCCTGCCCGGCGGGACCCCCCTCCGGATGGCGTTCGTCTATGTGCCCAATGGCATCGACATGCGCCACTGGAACCCCGACTACGAGGGCCGTCTCGGCGAGCTTCCGCGCATCCTCAAGCCGCTCGAACAACACAAGGACGACATCCTCCTTCTCGGGAACCTGACGCACAACAACGGGCGGGCGTTGCTCGACGGCCCCGGCGACCACGGCCGCTGTTGCGCTTCCTACCTCACCGGCGTGCACCCGCGCAAATCCGCGGTCGATATCCAGGCGGGCATCTCCTGCGACCAGATCGTCGCCAACGAAGTCGGCGCCAGGACAAGGTTCCCGTCGATCGAAGTCGGCATGGAGGATTCGCGGCAGGCCGGCAACTGCGACTCCGGCTACTCTTGCGCCTACACCAATAATCTGGCCTGGCGCAGCGAGACCCAGCCGCTGCCGCCCGTCCTCAATCCACGGGACCTCTTCGACCGCCTTTTCGGCAAGGACGCCCACCTCAGCCCGCGGGAGCGGGCCCGGCGCAATCGCTTCCGCGCGAGCATTCTCGACTTCGTGGCCGAAGATGCTCGCAGGCTGAAATCCGATCTCGGACCGGCCGATAACCGCAAGCTCGACGAGTACCTCACCTCCATCCGGTCGATCGAGCACCAGATCGAGCGGGCCGAAGCCGAGAGCGCCCCGGTGCAACCTGGCATGGAGAAGCCCTACGGAATCCCCGCCGACTTCGGGGACCACTTCCGGCTGATGACGGACATGATCACGGTGGCCTTTCAGGCCGACCTGACGCGGGTGGTCACCTTCCTGGTGACGCGCGAAGGAAGCTCGCGCCCCTACCGCGAGATCGGCATCGGCGACGGCCACCACCCTCTGACGCACCATCGCAACGACCCGGAGATGATGGAGAAGGTGACTCGCATCAACAGTTACCACGTCGAGCAGTTCGCCAGGTGGCTGGACAAGCTGACCGCCCTCCCCGAAGGCGACCGTACGCTGCTCGCGAACTCGATGATCGTTTACGGCGCGGGCCTCTCCGACGGCAACCGCCACCTGCACGACGATCTGCCGACCCTAATCGCGGGCCGTGCCGGCGGCTCCATCCAGACCGGCCGCCGCGTCGTCTACCGCCGGGAAACGCCCATGTCGAACCTGTTCCTCTCGATGATGGACCGCATGGGGGTTCACGTCGAGCACTTCGGCGATTCGACCGGCCGGGTCGACGGCCTGGACTTGAGCTGAAACGGGCCGGGCGGCGCGCCGCTACACCGGCTCGCCGTCGTTGTGCAGGCGGTAGCGGCCCGCTTCCTGGGGCAGCTTGTACTGCTCCACCTTCTGGCCGTGGGGTCCCTGCCTGGTTCGCGAGAGGAGGGTGGAGATCTCCTCCTCCGACATCGGCGTGAACACCTTGCAGACGGCTACGTTCTCCTCCAGTTGCTTCACTGTCTGGACGCCGGAGACCAGGGTGTCTATGTCCTGCGACCAGGTGAACCTCAGGCATTCCGGAATGGTGGCGACGTTGTTCTTGGTAATGTTCCCGATCGCGTTCGACTTCATCGCGATCATGCCGAAGCCGCGCTCGCGGACCCGCGGCAGGACGGTCTTGATGAAGCTCAGGTAGTGCGGGTCAATCAGGTTCACCGGGTGCTGCACCGTGTCCCAGCCGTCGAATCCGGCGATCAGCCGCTGATGCACCGTGGGATCGCGGTGGCCGCTGAAGCCGATATAGCGGGTCTTTCCCTGCTTCTTCGCTTCGACGAACGCCTCGAGCGCCCCTCCCGGGCCGAGTATCTTGTCCACCTCTTCGTGCGTGCTGACCTCATGGCATTGCCAGAGGTCGAGGTGGTCCGTCTTCATGCGCGCCAGCGTCTCCTCGAGCTGCTGCATCGCGCTATACCGCTCGCGGAACTGCGCCGTGGACATAAGCAGCACTTTGTTCCGCAGACCCTTGTCAAGCGCCTTCCCGTACGCGATGTCACTGCGGCCGGCGTTGTACTTGTGCGCGCAATCAAAGAAGTTGACGCCCAGGTCGATGGCGCGGTGAACGATGCGGATGCCCTCTTCCTCGCCGTTGACCAGGAAGTGATAGCCGCCGACGGTGATCCGCGATACCTTCATGTCGGTCTTGCCCAGTTGCTTCATTGGCATGGGCGCGGCCGCCAGGGCCTTGACATTGGCCGCCAGCGCCGCGGTCATTTGGAGAAAAGTACGTCGGTCCATGCAACATCCCTCCTCTTCACTGGCAATCTGCCCATTGTACAGGCAACGCCGGCTCCGGAGGGGCTGCCGGCAGCCTCAACCCGCGGAGGCTCGCATTT
>CAYRPT010000566.1:0-3331 GCA_964425895.1 uncultured Solibacteraceae bacterium
ATGACGGACCGTGAGCGCATCCTCGCTACCATTCGCGGCCAGTCGCCGGACCGCGTGCCCTTCGTGCCGCGTCTCGACTTCTGGCACCGGGCGCACCGGCGCAAGGGGACCCTGCCCGCGGAGTTCTCCGGGATGAGCGTCGGCCAGATCGCCGACCGGCTCGGCGCCAGCCGTTATTCCATCATTCCCGACTTCACGCGCCAGGAACACGAGCTCGACATGATCGACTACGGGCTCGGCGTATTCCGCCTGCCCACGCTTCTCTATGAACCGCAGCTCGGCGGCAGCGTGGATCGGCGCGTTACGCGCCGCGGATCGGAGATTGCCGTCGAGTATCACACTCCCGCCGGCTCGATCCGCACGGCTTTCCTGTTCACTCCCGAAATGCTCGACGCCGGGGCGTCGGTGCCATGGATCACCGGGCACGCCATCGAGAAGCCGGCGGATTTTGAGGTCGTGGCCTACATATTTGCGCACCTCAAGGTCGTCCCGCGGCTGGAGCGCTACCGGGCGCAGCGCGAGGATATGGGCGAGCGGGGGATCGCGGTCGCGTGGCTGGGCGGCTCAGCATGCCCGATCCATCACATCATGCGCGAGCTGATGCCGGTTGAGCAATTCTTCTACGCACTCCATGACGAGCCGGCGCGCGTCCACTCGCTGGCGGCCGCCATGGCGCCCTATTACGAGGGCATCCGGGCCGCCGGGCTCGACTCGGAGGCGGAAGTGGTTTTCCTCGGCGGCAACTACGACGACGCGATCACCCATCCGGCGTTCTTCCGGGAATACATTCTGCCCGCGCTCAGCGGATACGCCGAAGCGCTCCACGCGCGAGGGAAGTTCCTGATGACCCACACCGACGGCGAGAACCGCCGCCTGATGCCGCTCTATCGGGAAGCCGCCTTCGACGTGGCCGACTCGGTGTGTCCGCACCCGATGACGCGGCTCACTCTCGACGAGCTCCTCGAAGGATTCGGCGGGCGCATCACCCTCTGTGGCGGAATCCCGTCCGTGCTGCTCTGCCGGGAGAGCGCCTCCGAGTCCACGTTTCGCGAGTTCATCCGGGACGTGGTCCAACGCCACGGCCGCCGGCCGCGCTTCATTCTCGGCGTGAGCGACATGGTGACGGCGGACGCCGACTTTGACCGGCTGCGCTATCTGGCCGATACCGTGCGAAGCTCCTAGACGCCTTGCGCCGGCAGCTCGCGTTCCTCGCCGATCGTCCATTGCGGCAGCGCGGCTACAACCGCCCGTAACTCTTCTTCGGGAGCTTCCACCAACAACAGCCGGGGGCTCTCCGCCTCGACCACGTGCAAGGCGCGCACCGCCTCAATGCGCCGGCGGTCGGACTCCGGCGGCGCGCCACGACCCCGGTAGAGCAGCACGAAGCGCTTCATTTCGGCCGTCCGAAACCTTCAAAGTCGAGGGGAAAGCCAAGGCTGACCGCGTTCTGGCTCAGTAGGGTGGTGATGGCCCGGGTGCGCTGGGCGTCGCGCGGCATGACGAGCACCGCGGGATTCGCGCCGAGCAGCCGGGCGGCGTAGCCGGTAACCACGGGGCAGGCCATCGACGTTCCGCTCATGGGGGTGTAGCCTCCGCCGGGAACGGTGGAGAGGATGCCGACGCCAGGAGCGGTCAGGAACACATCCCTCCCGATGTTCGTGAAGGACGCCATGAAATCCGCCGGATCCGCCGCGGCTGGATTGGTGTCGACGTAGCCCTCCTCGTACGACCCGGGGGGAAACGAGCCCCGGCGCCCGAACGCGGAAACCGCCAGGGCCGGGACGTAGGATGCCGGCCGGGTCACGGGCTGGCGGTTGTCGTTGCCGGCCGAGGCGATCACCAGGACCCCCTGGTCGCCGGCGTCGAGAATGGCGTCGCGGATCACCTCGTCCGGCGGCAGACCGCCGAGGCTGAGATTCAAGAGATCGCAGCCCTCTTCCACCGCAAAGATGATCGCCTTGACCACTTCGTAGTTGGTGGTAACCCGCTTATCCCGGCCGAAGACGCGAAAGCTGTACAGTGTGACGGCCGGCGCCAGGCCCGAAAGTCCTTGAGGCGGTGCGCCGCGGGCCGCGATGATGCCGGCGACATGCGTGCCATGCCCCATACCGTTGTCGCCGAAATCGCCGCGCGGTTCGCCGCGGGCGGTGTTGCGACCGTCGTGAACAGCCAGGTGGGGATGGTTCAGGTCGATGCCGGTATCGAGCACTCCAACCTTGACGCCGGCGCCGTCCGCCGGGCTGGGAGCGCCATAGAAGTGACGCAGGCCGTCGCCGGCCGAGAGATCGATGGCCGCCAGGCCGATTTCGTTTGCCGGACCAAGCACGGTATTCGCGCGATAAGCGCCCCAGAACCCCGACGGCGGAGGCGACACATACAAACGTTCCACCGGCGCGGGCGCGCCGCCCAAAGCAAGGCGCGCTTCGCCGTGGGCGTCCGTGACGTCCTTGGCGCCGAGGTTCCGGGCGAAATCGGAAAAGGCGGCGACCTCGACCCCCCCCAGCGGCGCCCGCGTGGAGGCGTCCACCACACGTACGAGCAGCGTGGGGCCGGAGACGGCCTGCGGGGCCGGGTCGGGGGCAAATGCGGCCGGCACCGCCGTCTGGTAGTGGCGGACCGGCTCCAGCCGCAGACCCGCGCCGCTGCCGCGCATGGCGAGCGCGGCGCGCGGATCCAGTTGCACCAGCTTGGGGCCGTCTTCGTGGACTGAGTCAATCACACGGACCGGAGCGCCCGCGGTCTCCGGGAGGGCCGATTCGAGGGCCGACTCGGTGCTGCGGGCCGCGCCCATGCTCACCAGGACCTCGAAGGCGCGCCGATCCTCAAACCGCGCTCGGAGGCCGCGCTCGGGCAGCAGAATATACTCCTCGACAGGAGGTTCAGGCATCGGTTGTCTTCCGGCGATCCGGTCCGCACCCGCACGAGCGGGGGGGAACTCACATCATGGCGAGATCCATCAGACCCTCGGCGTCCAGCACGGTGGGCTTGTCGCCTTGCGGCTCGTCGACCGCGAGAAACACGCCGCCGGCCTGAACGGAGGTCAGGCTCAAGGCGCCGTTGGCGACTCCAACCTGAAACGCCTGAAACGCGAATACCAGCTTCTGGGAGCCCGCAAAGGTAATGCGGCCGCTCGACGCGCTGCCGGAGTCAATGCTCACGTTGCCGCCGACGATGTTCTGGAGCACCGGGACATTGACGGTGGCCGCCACGCCGTCTGAGCGCTCGTAGCTGACGGTCAGCTTGTCGGTTTTGGCGGTCTTGGTGATCAGGTAGAGCTTTCCGTTCCCCATCACGTACTGCTTGAGGATAAGATTGCCCGCGTCGACCTCCG
>CAYRPT010000567.1:0-3308 GCA_964425895.1 uncultured Solibacteraceae bacterium
ACCGTATCACACCAACACGCGCGACGGGCTGATTCTGGCCCAGCGCCTGCTCCGGCAGGAACACAAGGACATGAAGCAGATCATCATGATCACGGACGGCAAGCCGACAGCGCTGACGCTGGACGACGGCAGGGTCTACAAGAACTCCTTCGGACTCGATCCGCTGGTGCTCAGCCGCACCATGGAGGAAGTGAACCGTTGCAAGCGGCAGGGAATCCTGGTGAATACGTTCATGCTGGCCAGCGACTACGACCTGGTGGCGTTTGTGCGGAAGGTAACGGAGGTGAGCCGCGGCAAGGCCTATTTCGCCCGGCCTCAACACCTCGGCCGGTACCTCCTGATGGACTACCTGAACCGGAAGACCCGGACCGTGCACTGAGGGCCCAGCGCGCATTCAGGCCGGTTCTACTCGAGCGGGCGGATCCGCCGGAGAAAGGGCTCGAAACCGAGCGTGCGCAGCCGCCGGCCGACCCGCTCGGTGTCCGCGGAGGTCTCCAGCGGCCCCGCCAACACCCGGTAGCTTCGCTCATCCGGGCCGGTCGCCACCTGAGCCGGTACTCCCTGCTCATTCAAGTACATGGCGAGAACGCCCGCCAGCCCACGGTCGGACGCTGCCACTTGGTAGAAAAGCTGGCCGGCGATCGGCTCGTGGAAGTAGCGCTGCAGATCGGTGCCGGTGGGGGCCGCGGCGGCCGGCGCGGCCGTACGCGGCGGACTGGCCCGCTCCACGCTCCGCCGGGGCGCCGCCGGACGGCTGACTGCGCCTTCGACCGGGTCCACGACCACGATCTGCTCCTCATCCGATACGTGCCCCGCCGACGCCGGTTGCGGCTCCAATAGCCGCCCCACAGCGTACGACAAGGTAGAGAACCCCACGGTTATTGTGATCAGCAGGAAGAGACCGGCGGCTAGTTGCCGGGGCCCCAGAACCAACGCGAATTCGCTTTCGGTCGAATCTCGATTCGAACTCAGACTCATAAGGCCAGTGCCTCATGAGATTGATCGGCCAACCTAGGAAGAAACATTAGGGGTCATAAGGTCAAGCACCGATTCCGGCCACAGCAGACGCAGACGAGCGGAACGCCGGCCATAGCGGACCTACCAATAGGTCGGGCCCCTCGCGGTTCGTGCTTTTCCCAGACATCCGGTATGCGGATGGCCGGCAAGCGCCGCAGGAGTTCGCGGTTGCGCAAGGCCTGCTCTCCAAAATGGTGCCTCAGATCGGAATAGACGGCATCAACCGGGTCGGGCGGCACCTCCGGTCCGACGGGCGGATCGAGCGGGCGAATTTTGAGATTCCGGAACCAGACCTCGTCCTGGTGGTGCTGCAGCACGAGGCGGCGGCCCCGCTTACGCCCGAAGCCATGCAAGCCGCGGAACTTGCTGTCGGACACCGATTCCAACAGCTCCGGGGACTCGAGCAGGTATTCGACCACCTTGACCCGGTTGACCCAGTGTTGCACCCGGCGGCCATGAACCACGATGCGCCCGGTGTTCCAGCGCCCCGGCGGCCGCAGCGGGGACCACCCCGCCGGGATCAGGTCATACAGGGAGCCGGCCCGCCGGTCAGGATGCCGGCCGTCGGAATGGCGTTCGTTGTCAACGAGCTGCATCTCCAGTCCGGTGGCGTGCTGTTCGAGCGCCCGGAACACCCGGTGAAACGCCCAGGCGGCCAGGATCATGAGGAAGAGAACGGCCGCGGTCCAGACTCGCCCGTCGAAGCGGAGCAGGATGCGGTGCTGTTGCCAGAGGAAAAGACGGGCGAAGAGCAGCGCCGCCAGCAGGCCGGTGAACGTTACCCACGCCCCGGCGCGCACGTGTTTTTCGTAGGCGTTCTCCTGAAATTCGTCCACCAGGTACTTGACGCCGCTGTTCCCACCCGGCGAAAGCTTGAAGTCGAAGACGAATTCGAAGTTTTCGAATTCCCCGTCGTGGACGAGATCACGGCCCAGTAACGACGGCGCAGCCCGCAAACATCCGTCCTTGACTTCCCAGTAGTCGGATGGAAATGGAGAATCCAGCATCCCGCGCCAGCCGGCTCGAGACTCGCCGTCGAACAGCAGCCGCCATCCGGCCTTCTCCTCGCTTCGCGAGAGGCGGTTGGCGCGCCCAGCCTCCGGGGCCGGGCCAGCGAGCACGCACAGGACCGATGCGGTCAATATCCAGGAGCGAAACATGTCGAGGCGGACGGAAGCGGCAGGCAGCTTAGTTAGCGGCCCGCCGGCGCTCCCCTGATTATCCCACGGCGCCGCCGGCATGGTCGGGTCCGCTCGTTCGTTCCTCCTGCCGGTTCTGGCCCGAGACGGCCGGAGTAGGATAATAGGGCGTAGTGTCCGATCCGGCTACCCGAAGCTCCGTCCCGCCAACTCCACCCGCTTCCGCCCCCGGTCCGGCCGATGTGCCTTCCGGAGCGTCCGGCGCGCGGCCCGTGCCGGACATCCTCATCGAGGCCAAGATGCGGGAAGAATGGGACCGTCGCGCCCGGGAAAACGCCCGCTACTATGTCGCTACCGGCCGGGAGAGCTGGACCGACGAGGAGTTCTTCGCTTCCGGGGAGGCCGAAGTCCGGCAGCACGTGCTCACCGATATGATCAACATCTGCCAGGGCCGGGACCCAAAGCGGATGAGGGTTATCGAGATTGGATGCGGCGCCGGCCGGGTGACGCGCGCCCTGGCGAAGGTGTTCGGCGAGGTGCATGCCGTTGACGTGAGCGGCGAAATGGTGCGCCGCGCCCGCGAGGCCGTGCGCGACCTGGCTAACGTTCGGGTCGAGCAGAACAACGGACGGGATCTGCGGGTCCTCGGCAAGCTCCGCGCCGACTTCGCCTTTTCGAGCATCGTCTTCCAGCACATTCCGAGCAAGGAAGTCATTGAAAGCTACGTCGCCGAGACCCACCGCCTCCTGCGCTATGGCGCGCTGTTCAAGTTTCAGGTGCAGGGCGATGCGACCATTGAGCGGGCCGACGACGATACCTGGCTCGGGGTCGCCCTGTCTGATGCCGAGGCCGTGGATATGGCCCTGCGCCACGGTTTCGAGCCGCGCTATCGCCCCGGGGCCGGCAGCCAGTACTTCTGGCTCTGGTATTTCAAGCGGCTCAGGACTGTTCAGGTCGTCCGATTTTTCTGGCGGCGGTCCTCCCAGTACTTGCGCATGCGCTGGGAGACCGCCAGACGCTCCTCCTGACCCATGGATTTTCGGCCGCGCCCTCCTCCACGGGGCGCATCCGCGGCACGCCTGTTCTCCAAAATCAACTCCTCCAACAAGCGGATGGCCTTATCCACCCGCTCACGTTCCAAATGAAGCTCCC
>CAYRPT010000568.1:0-3302 GCA_964425895.1 uncultured Solibacteraceae bacterium
GGGCGCGGCGTAAACAAACCGGCGCGCCGGAGCGCGGCGCTCTCCGCGGCTTGTCCGCCTCCGCCCGGCCACCTACCCCCGACACCCCCGTATGCGCAGAACGCCCCGCTGTTCTGGGCATGCGCGGACGCTTTTGAGCGCTGTTGTACCATCGGCGGTATGGTCCGGACCGCCGTTCTTCTCGCCGTCCCGCTGCTGTCGCCCCTCACAGCGCCCTCCGCCGTCGAGATTGTGCGTGAGAACGGCGCCTATCAACTCCACCGCGATGGCCGGCCCTTCTTCATCCGGGGCGCCGTCGGTTGGCAGCATCTCGGGACGCTTGTCCGCGCCGGCGGCAACTCAATCCGTTCGGGTCCCCAATTGCTGGATCGCGCCCACGAGCTCGGCTTGACCGTACTGGTCAACCTGCCAATGGGCAAGCCGCGCGGCGGCTTCGACTACAACGACCGCGCCTCGCTCGACCGGCAAAAGGAGGAAGTCCGGCGGCTTGTACTCCGATACAAGGACCACCCTGCCGTCCTGATGTGGGCGCTCGGCAACGAGCTCGAAATCCGGACCACCGAACAGCAGCGTGTCCCCGTGTGGAAGGCTGTCAACGAGCTCGCCCGGATGATTCACGAGATCGACGGCCGGCACCCCGTGCTCACTCCCATCGGCGATAAGTACCGGTTTCAGCTCGGCGAACTCGATCGGCTTTGCCCCGACCTCGACGCCGTGGGACTGAACGCCTACGTCGACATGCTGACCCTGCCGGAGGATGTCGCCAGACAGGGCTGGACCCGCTCCTACGTGGTGACCGAATTCGGCCCCCGGGGCCACTGGCAGGTCGAGAAGACGCCCTGGAAAGTGCCCATCGAGGATTCCAGCTCAGAGAAAGCCGTCTTCTACCGGAGAGCTTACGAACACGCGGTCCGCCGACGCCCTCAGTGCCTCGGCTCCTACACGTTTCTCTGGAGCCAAAAAATGGAGAAGACCCACACCTGGTACGGCATGTTCCTGCCCGACGGCGCGCCGACGGAAGCCGTCGATGTGATGAGCGAGCTTTGGAAGGGTGAACGGCCCTCCGATCGTGCGCCGCGCATCGGAGCCCTGAAGATACGCGTGTCGATCACCGATGCCCGAATCCGCGAACGCGAAGGAACCTACAAGGCGGGCGCGCGGATTCACTGCACGCTCGACGCCTATGACCCCGACGGTGATCCGCTGGTCGTCGCCTGGGACCTTCGTCGGGACCGCGCCGACGACCCGCGGGTCGGCGGTGATTTCGAGGAGTCCGTGCCGCCCATCGACGGCGCCGTGCTGGGACAACGCGGGCTGCACGCCAGGATCCATCTGCCCGAAGAACCCGGCAACTACCGTATCTTCGCCTACGCCTACGACCCGGCCGGCAAGGCGGCGACTGTCAATCTGCCGATCCGCGTGGAAGCCGTTCCAAGGCCCTCCGTGTTTCCCGTGCCGCCACCGGCCGATGTCTCGCGCCTCGGATCGCGCATCCAGCGCACGATGACCTTGCTCGCCTCGAGCACCCCCGAGCGCCGCCATCGCGTTCGCATCCTCTTTTACGGACAGTCCATCACCAAGCAGTCGTTCTGGTGGACACTGGCTGACGATCTCCGCCGGCGGTTTCCCCACGCCGACCTCGAAATCGAAAACCTGGCTATCGGCGGATATTCGTCGCCCTACCTGTTGCGCACGCTTCCGCAGGACGTGTACACCTTCTACCCGGACCTCGTCCTGTTTCACGTGTACGGCGCGGAAAAGGAGTACGAGGAGATCATCGCCGGAATCCGGCGGAACACCACCGCCGAGATCGCCATTCAGAACGATCACCCCACCGTCCCGAAGAACGCCGGCGATCCCAAGCAGGCCGAACGCCGCGCCGCCAGCGACTACCGGTCCTACGTGTTTCTGCCGCGCCTCGCCGACGAGTATGGCTGCGAGCTGATCGACATCCGCCGCCCCTGGGATGCCTACCTTGAAGCGCACGGGCTTGCGCCCGCCGCGCTCCTCAGCGACAACGTCCATCTCAATGATCACGGCAACCACGTGATGGCCGAGGCGACGAAGCCTTACTTGCGCCACGATCCTTCCTTCCCCCGCGAGTCATGGGCGGACCTCGTCAAGACGTACACCGTGGATCAGGATTTCCGGTGGAACAACGGACGCCTCGAGTTCGAATTCGAAGGCAACCGGGTTGACGTCCTGGCCGCGGCCGGTCCGCCGGCACGGGCGCTCGTCTTCCTCGACGGCCGCCCGCCGTCGGAGATCCCCGAGTTATACGTCCACCTGCGGACGACGGAGACCTGGGGCGCCGACTGGCCCGCCATCGACCGCGTTAGCCGGCGCAACCCGCTTCTCGCGGAGGAGTGGCGCCTGCGGATCACGGAAGCCTCCGATAATGCCGAATTCCTGCGCTTCGAAGTTGAAGGTTCCAAGACCGGGCCCGACGGCGGCGGCACCAGCCGGGAGTTGTTTGTCTCGCCATCGGGACGCGTCGTCATCGAGCCCGGCGACTGGGCCATCGCCCGCGGCGTGGCCGTCCGGCCCGGCCCCATGCCGGAAGGCTACGCGGTGCGCTGGCGGGCGGCGCCGCAGTTCGCCGATGTCTACGAAGCCCCTCGCGTCGCGGATCCCCCCCGCGAATACGCCGTCACACTCGCCCAGGGGCTGTCCAACGCCCGGCACAAGCTCGTGCTCGAAGCGGTCGGGGCGCCGGCGCCGTCCATCCGGCACATCCGCGTCTACCGTCCCCCGCTTCAATAGGGGTGGCTCCCGCCGCCGGAGGCCGGTCCGGGGCCGCGGTTCCCGGTAATCTGAAAGCAGGGCCACGCGTCCGATGGGATATACGATGCGCTCCGTGCCAAGGTTGGCCGCCGCGATCTGGTTGCTGGCGGAGATGCCGCTCTCCGGGGCTTCCTCCTGGCAGAAGAAGCCCTTTGCGGAGTGGAGCCGCGACGATGTGCTGCGCCTGCTGACCGATTCACCCTGGGCGAAAACCGAGACCCTTACGTTCGATTTCAAGGAAGCCGTCCCGGGAGGCCCGGTTACCTGGAAGGATCTCGGCGTGCCTGGCAGCGGCCAGGCGCCGACCGTCCAAGGCGGCAGTCCGGTCGGCGGCATTGGGGCGCCCCGCTCGAAGGACAAAATCGACGCGGACATCAACGTACGCTGGTCGAGCGCGCTGCCGGTGCGCCGCGCCCGGGCGCTGACGCAGTTCGGCGCCGGCGGACTCGACTCAGAGGCGGCCCGCGAAGTCCTTGCTCCCGACGAGAAATTCTACGTGCTGGAGATCTCCGGGGTCC
>CAYRPT010000569.1:0-3297 GCA_964425895.1 uncultured Solibacteraceae bacterium
CGTCGCGGCCCACCTGCAGTCGACGTGCCGCCCGGGTGACCGGGCCCTGCTGCTGTACCCTCCCGGCATCGATTTCCTGACGGGTTTCTTCGGGTGTCTCTATGCCGGCGTGATCGCGGTCCCGCTGCCTCCGCCGTCGCCGCGCCAGGGCGCCGGGAAACTGGGGCTGGTGATGCGGGATACCGGGGCCAGCCTCGCGTTAACCAACTCGCAGCTTGCCTCGGACGATTCGACCGTGGTGCTCGGGACCCGCCTGACGGTGGGTATCACCGACGGGATCGACGACGCACTGGCCGCCGAATTCCACCCCCCGGCAACCCCCACCGGGCCGGCGTACCTTCAATACACCTCCGGCTCGACCAGTTCGCCCCGCGGCGTGATGATTACCCACGCCAACGTTCTCCACAACCTCGCGAACATCGATGCCGGCTTCGCCCACACTCCGGACAGTGTGGCGGTCACCTGGCTGCCCCACTTCCACGACATGGGCCTCATCTACGGCCTGCTTGGGCCGCTGTTCGTCGGTATGCCTTGCTACTTCTTCTCGCCGGCGGCCTTCGTGCAGAGGCCGAGATTCTGGCTGGAAGCGATCACCCGATACCGGGCCACCCACAGCGGCGGCCCGAACTTCGCTTACGATCTTTGCGTGCGCCGGATCCCGGAAGCCGATCGGGCGGGGCTCGATCTGAGTTCGTGGGAGGTGGCCTTCAATGGGGCCGAGCCGGTCCACGCCGAGACGCTGGAGCGCTTCTCCCGCGCCTTTGCGCCGTGTGGTTTCCGTAAGGAAGCTCTTCATCCGGCGTACGGGCTGGCTGAGGCGTCGCTCAAAGTGACGGGTGGGCGGAAGGGCGCTGGCCCCGTCCTCTTCCGGGCGAAAGCTTCGGCCCTGGCTCGCAATTGCGTCGAACCCGCGCCGGAGAGTGCCGGCGACGTGCGGACGCTGGTGAGCTGCGGCGCGCCCGGACTCGACACCGAAGTCGTCATCGCCGATCCGGAAACCTGTGCGGTATCTCCCTCCGGCTCCGTCGGCGAAGTGTGGGTGCGTGGTCCTGGTGTGGCCCAGGGCTACTGGGGACGCCCGCGGGAAACCGAGGAGATCTTCGGCGCGCGGTTGGCGGTGACGGGCGACGGTCCTTTCCTCCGCACCGGCGACCTGGGTTTCGTTCACCAGGGAGAGCTGTTCCTGGTGGGACGGCGTAAGGATCTCATCATCATCCGCGGACTCAACCACCACCCGGCCGATCTCGAGCTCACCGCGCGCAAAGCCCATCCGGTCGTCGCCACCAGCGTCGGGGCGGCGTTCGCCGTCGAGGCGGCCGGTGAAGAGCGCCTGGTGATTGTACTCGAGTCTCCCCGGCGCGAGCCTGCGGATCCCGAGACCGTGGCGCAGAGCGTGCGGCAAAGAATCGCCGAGGAGCATCGGGTGGGCACGTATGCCGTCATCCTGGTGCGTAAGGGCGGCATTCCGAAGACGTCGAGCGGGAAGATCCAGCGCGGCTTGTGCAAACGAAAGTACGAGAGCGGCGAGCTATTGATCGTTCACGAGAGCCGCCTCGAGGATGCGCACCTGGATGCGCCGGCGGACCTCGTCGTGCCCCAGGAGGTGGTCTCCGCGCCGCTCGCCGGGAGAGGCGGGCTGGTTGCCCGCTACCTCCGGCAGGTTCTTGGCCAGGTGCTCAAGGCCCGGCCGGAGGTCTTCGAAAACAACGGGCCGATCGCCGCCTACGGCCTCGACTCGCTTTTGGCGGTCGAGCTCCAGAACAGGCTCCGAACGGATTTGGGCGTAACCGTGCCGGCCGTGGCCATTCTCGAAGGGATGAGTGTCGCGGGCCTTGGCGAAGCCGTGACCTCCGCGTTGGCCGGCGCTCGTCCGGACGCGGAATCGATCCGTCCCCGGGGAGCGACTGAGTCCCCGCTCTCGTTTGAGCAGGAACGTCTGTGGCTGTTGGACCAGCTTTCGCCTGGAAACCCCGCGTATCACATCCCGTTCGCTTTTCGTGTGCGGGGTCCGTTGGACGCGGTCGCCCTCGAACATGCCGCGGCCGCGGTGGCGGAGCGCCAGGAGTCGCTCCGGACCGTTTTCGCCCGGTGGCGCGGCCGTCCGGTATGCGTCGTCCGGTCCTGGGATCGGCCTCCGTTCGAGGTGGAAGATCTCAGTGGCGTGGCCAACCACGTGCGGGAGGAAGAGGTCATCGAGAGAGTTGCGCGGGAGGTCCGGCGCCCTTTTGATCTCGCGCAAGGGCCGCTTTGGCGGCTGCGCCTGTATCGGGTGGCGGCCGGGGAGTGCGTGGCGCTGGTGGTGATGCACCATATCATCAGCGACGTCTGGAGCGTACGCATATTTCTCGAGGAGCTTTTCGAGGCCTATGAGGAATTGGTCACCGGGGATGAGGCCCGCGTCGAAGCTCTGCCCGTGCAGTACGGGGACTTTGCCGCCTGGCAGCGCCAGCGGTTCGAAGGCGAACGGCTGGCGCCATTGGCCGCGTACTGGGGAAGCCGGCTGGAAGGCGCTCCCCCGCTCCGCATGCCGGCGGACCGTCCGCGTCCCGAGACGCCAAGCTTCCAGGGCGGGCTCGAGGCTGTCGCCTTTCCGCGCGAGCTCTCCCAGTCTGTCCGGGAATATGCCCGCGGCGCCGGGGTTACGTTGTTCAGTGTGCTGATGGCGGGGTTCGAGGCGTTCGCCGCCAGGGCGAGTGGCCAGACCGACGTTGTCATTGGCACGACCAACGCCAATCGCGGGCGGGCCGAGATCGAGCGCCTCGTCGGTTTCTTCGCCGCCCCGCTGGTGGTGCGCGTGGATCTGGCGGGAGATCCCACCTATCGCGAGATCCTCGATCGCGTGAGCCGGTCTCTCCGGGAGGCTTACGCCCACCAGGAACTGCCGTTCGCCAAGGTGGTCGAAGCGTCTCACCCCGGCCGGCAATCGTCCTACACTCCTTTGTTTCAAATCATGTTCAGCGTGGTGCGCTCGATGCTGCCGGCTACGGAGCTGCCGGATCTCGAGCTCGAGGCGCTGGAAATCGGAGCCGGCGCGACCGATTTCGATCTGTTCGTCAACGTCATTGACGAAGGGAAAGACCTGCGCGTCCTCGCCATCTACAACAAGGACATCTACGACGGTTCGACCGTGCGGGCGTTGGTGGCCTCCTACCTGGAGCTGATGGAAACGGCCGTACGGTCTCCCGGGACAAGGCTCTCGGAACTGCCGGCGGCCGCGGGCGCGGCCCGCGTGCGGGAAGAGACCGGCGCCGCGGCGCGCGCGCCGGTTGTCGCGGTCACCGCCACTTTCACCGCGGA
>CAYRPT010000570.1:0-3294 GCA_964425895.1 uncultured Solibacteraceae bacterium
CTTCGTGCGCCGCCAGATTGGTCATCTGGCCGCCGGAGTAGTCCCAGAACCAGCGGAAATGGTAGAGCGCACGGTGCGGGGAGTAGGGACGCTCGGGCGCGGGGCCCAGCCACAAGTCGTAGTTCAAGCCGGCGGGCGCAGCGCCCGTAGGTTGACCGAAGCCCGGCATCACGTTGCGAAACGAAGCCATGCGCACCGAATGCACCGGCCCGAGATGGCCCGCCCGAATCAGCTCCCGCGCCCGGCCGTAATGGTGGCCGCTGCGCTGCTGGGTGCCGACCTGCACCACCCGCCGGTACCGGCGGACCGCTTTCTCCATCCACTCGCCCTCGCGGGCAAACAGCGTCATCGGCTTCTCGACGTAAACGTCCTTGCCGGCGGCGCACGCCATCATGGTCATCAGCGCGTGCCAGTGGTCGGGCGTCGCCACCACCACCGCCTGGACGTCCCGGTCCTCGAGCAGTTTGCGGAAGTCGGGATAGGCCTTCGCGCGCCCTCCGCAGGCCGCTACGCCCTCCTCAAGCCGCGGCCGGTAGACGTCCGACACGGCCACCAGTTCCGCATCAGGCTGGCGGAGGAAATCGTAGACGTGCTGCGCGCCGATCAGCCCGTAGCCAATGATTCCCACGCCGACACGCTCGTTGGCGCCCAGGATGCGTTGATACGATGCCGCCGTCGCCACGCCCAGGAGGCTCCGCCGATCGAATCGTCCCAGGCTGTCCCTCATGCCGATTCGATACCGGTCCGGCCGTCTGCCGGGTGGCGGCGTCCCTCTCTCCGGCCGGCTGCGATCCGGCCCGGCCCGGCCCAGGCATACCCGAAGGGAGGACTGTGCGGCACACTGGATCGCATGGCTGGATTCTATACACTTTGACGAGGAGATTCAAATCATGCCCCAGTTGTCCCTCGACTCCGTCCTCGACTCCGGAGACCGCTCGCTCTACAACGTCCGCACCCATGCGCCCGGCCCGGCGGGCAAGCTTCCGGTCACCCCGGAGATGCTCCTGCATCGTCCTTCCGGCGACGTCTTCGGGTTGGGCATGGACGCCGCCATGGGCTGGGATCCGGCCAAACTCGGGGGCCGGGAGGTCCTCCTGCTCAGCACCCATGGAGGCATTCGGGGCGACGACGGGACGCCGGTCGCTCTCGGCTATCACACCGGGCACTGGGAAGTCGGCTGGCTGGTGGCCGAGGCGGCCCGCGAGATCGCGGCGTGGAACGCCGTGCCGTTCGCCGGCGCGTGCACGGACCCCTGCGACGGCCGTACCCAGGGGACGCCGGGGATGTTCGACAGCCTGCCCTACCGTAACGACGCTGCCACCATCTTCCGGCGTCTCATCCGCTCCCTGCCGAATCGCAGCGCCGTGCTGGCCGCGGCCACCTGCGACAAGGGGTTGCCGGCCATGATGATGGCCCTCGCCTCGTCGGGCAACCTCCCGTGCGTCCTCATGCCCGGCGGGGTGACGCTGTTGCCGGAACAGGGCGAAGACGCCGGCCGCGTCCAGAGCCTTGGCGCCCGCTTCGCGCATGGCGAAGTGACGCTCGAATACGCCCAGGAGATGAGCTGCCGGGCCTGCGCTTCGCCCGGCGGGGGCTGCCAGTTCATGGGCACGGCCGCCACGTCCCAGGTGGTCGCCGAGGCGCTCGGACTCACGCTCACCCACGCTGCGCTCTCGCCCTCGGGACACCCGATCTGGATCGACATGGCGCGCCGCTCGGCCCGCGCCGTCCTCCGCCTCGAAGAGCGGCGGCTCACCATGAAGGATCTCCTGACGGACGCCTCCATCCGCAATGCGATGGTCACCCATGCGGCCTGCGGCGGCTCCACCAACCTGGTGATTCACCTCGCCGCGATCGCGCATGCCGCGGGTCTGCGGCGGCCAGCGGTCGAGGACTGGGCGTCAGTGAATCGCCGGACTCCGCGCCTCGTCGACGTGTTGCCGAACGGTCCGCAAGGCTTCGCGACGGTCCAGGTGTTCCTCGCGGGCGGCGTCCCGGAAGTGATGCTCCACCTGCGCCGCGCGGGCCTGCTCGATGTCCGCGTCCTCACCGCCAGCGGCGAGACCCTGGACGCCATGCTCGATTGGTGGGAGGGGTCGGAACGCCGCGCTCATCTTCGCCGCGAGCTCCGGCAGCGTGACGGGATCGATCCGGACGACGTGATCATGAGCCCGGACGCGGCGGCCAAGCGCGGCCTCACCTCGACCGTCTGCTTTCCCCGCGGCAATCTGACGCCGCAAGGATCGGTGATCAAGAGCACCGCCATCGACCCGACGGTGGTCGACACCGACGGCGTCTACCGCAAGACCGGCCCGGCGCGCGTCTTTCTTTCCGAACCGGCCGCCGTCGCCGCCCTCAAGAGCGACGGCCCCGACCGCATCCGCGAGGGAGACATCCTCGTGCTGATCTGCCGCGGGCCGATGGGCGCCGGCATGGAGGAAACGCTCCAGTTGACCGGCGCGCTTCGCCACCTGCCCTTCGGCAAGCACGTCGCCCTGCTCACCGACGCCCGCTTCAGCGGCGTCTCCACCGGCCCCTGCATCGGCCACATCTCGCCGGAAGCGCTTGCCGGCGGCCCCATCGGCAAGCTTCGCGACGGCGACATGATCGAAATCGTCATCGACCGCAACCGCCTCGAGGGAACTGTCAACCTCGTGGGCGAGAGCGGTCAGGTGGCGGCGCCGGAGGAAGGGGAACGCATCCTCGCCGCCCGCGGGCTTCGGGAAGACCTCGCGCCCGACCCCCTGCTCCCGGCCGATACGAAGCTGTGGGCGGCGCTGCAGGATGTGAGCGGCGGCACCTGGGGCGGCTCGATCTACGACGTGGACGAGATCCTGCGCGTATTGGAGGCCGGACGCCGGGCGCTGGACAAGTAAGGAGCGCGGGGCTGCGCCAGGTGGAGCGAGGATCCCTCAGCGCTTCATCGGGAAGGCGAGCAGCGGGTCCCGCCGCGCTTGCTTCATCTTGGCGATCAGCGGCTCGTTCATCCACTCGATGAAGCCCCGCACCGCCTGGAATCGCTTCACGATCTCCGACGGGACCTCTTTGCCGAGAGCGAGCGCCGGGTCGAGCTCGGTGTAGTAATACCACTGCTTCTTCTTGATCCATTCGATGCCCGGCTGATCGGCGGCAAAACCCTTGGGCGGACGGCTGAGGCCTTCGCCCTGTAGCGGCCCGAGCAAGCTGGTCAGCTTCTTCGCGTTGACGGTCCGCTCGAAGCCGCCCGGGTCGGCCGCGATGTGATTCCGAATGACGCTCAGCTCGTCCTTGCCCGGCATGTAGACGCCGCCCGCC
>CAYRPT010000571.1:0-1315 GCA_964425895.1 uncultured Solibacteraceae bacterium
TCAATGACGTGCGGCCTCTGCGCCGGAGGCGCCCAGCCGCGCGGTTAGCGCTCAGTTGCCATGCCCCACATCCCCCAACGCCCGCTGCACGCTCCGTTGCGCCACGTGCAATTGCTCCGCGGTGATCTCGAGCGCCAGCAGCATTTGCTCCTTCGCCCGTTCCGCCTTGGCCCGGCGATCCATCTCCCGCTGGTACTCAACACCGCCAATCAGAGCCAGGCCGCAGGCTGCCGCCGCCGCCCAGCGCCATCGCGGGGCGGCCAGGGATCCGCGGAGGCGGTCGCGCCAGGAAGGACGGGACATCTCCCTCGCGACACGGGCCAGCACGCGCGAGGAGAACCCTTCGGGCGGCTCCACCCGCCGGAGCGCTTCGCGCAGTTCGTCCTCAAACCGGTCGCTCATGACACCTCCGTTCCCACCGCGCCATGACAGTCGCGCGGCTGAAGCAGTCGCGCCGCCTTCTCCCGCAGGAGCGCCAGCGTTCGAAACAGTTGCGTCCGCGCCGTCCGGGCGGGCATCCGGACAATCTTCCCGATCTCCTCGAACTCCATTTCCTCCTGATATCGCAGCACCACCAGAAGCCGCTGTCGCGGAGGAAGCGACGCCACCAGCTTCCGCATCCGGTCCCGCAGTAGAGGATCGGCCGGAGTGTCGTGCACCGCCGGCTCCGGAGACGAATCGAGGCGAGACTCCCGGCCAAAGCCCTGCTTGCGGCTGAAGTCGATCGAGCGGTGTCCGGTGACGCGGCGCAGCCAGTGCGTCACGTGGCTCCGCGACTCCATTTTCCCGAGGCTCCGGTAGAGCTGGAGAAACACATCTTGCGCCAGTTCCTCCGCCAGTGCGCCGTCGTGGAGGAAGTTGTACGCAATCGAGTAAACCATCGCCTGGTTCTCCCGCACCAGGTCCGCGAAGTCGGCCTCGGTGATCGCCCGAGCACCGGCAGCTACGGCGCTGGCCACAGCCAAGTCACTCTTCATGACGGCTCTCTACCACCCAATACGGACTCCCGGGCGGGCGTGATTCACTTTTCTCTCCCGCGCCGCGTCTGGCACACTGAACGAGGGATGTTCGCGCGGCCTATGAGGTTCTCCAGCCGGCTCGAGTGGGATCGGCCACCCAATCGTCTGGCGCGGAGACTAGGGGAGCTCAAGGCGGCCGGAACCCCCATCCTTGACCTTACGGAGTCAAACCCCACCCGCTGCAATCTGGACTACGACGCCGGCCAGGTCCTCGGGCCTCTGGCCGGCCCCCAATCATTGCGTTACTTCCCGGACCCGGCGGGACTGCGGGTGGCGCGGGAGGCGGTAGCCTCTCT
>CAYRPT010000571.1:1325-3289 GCA_964425895.1 uncultured Solibacteraceae bacterium
CGTCAAGTGCATCCGGACCAGATCGTGCTGACCTCAAGCACCAGCGAGGCCTACAGCTATCTGTTCAAGCTCCTGGCGGACCCGGGAGATGAAGTCCTGGCTCCCCGGCCGTCATACCCGCTCTTCGGTCTATTGGCGGACCTCGACGGGCTCGTTCTACGGCACTATGACCTGCGCTACACCGACGGCTGGTGGCTCGACTTCGAGTCGCTGGAACTGGCGTATACGGAACGTAGCCGCGCACTCCTGGTCGTTGACCCGAACAACCCGGCGGGCTGCTACGTGAAACCCCACGAGTGGGACCGCCTGCATACCTTCTGCGGCCGGCGCGGCCTGCCGCTAATCGTCGACGAAGTCTTCCACGATTACTCTCTGTCGAATCATGTCAACTTAGATGTCATTTATGACAACCAATCTGTTCTTTTGTTGAATGGTTTGTCAAAACTGGCCGGCCTGCCGCAAATGAAGCTCGCCTGGATTGTCATCAACGGTCCCGCCGAGGATTGCCAGCGTATCCGCCACCGGCTCGAACTCATCGCGGATACCTACCTGTCGGTATCGACACCGGCCCAGTTGGCGGCGAGTGCCTGGCTCGAAAACAGCGCGTCGTTTCAAGCCCGCCTGCTCGAGCGGCTCCGGCGCAACCGGAATCACATCGACGGCGCCGTCGCCGGCACGCATTGCCGCGCGCTCGTGACCGAAGGCGGGTGGTCGGCCGTGCTCCGTTTACCGGCGATCCGGACCGACGAGGAGTGGGCGCTGTTGTTTCTGGAGCGTGACCACCTTCTTGTTCAACCGGGCTTTTTCTTCGATTTCGACCAGGAGGCATTGGTGGTGATCAGCCTCCTCGTCGAGCCGGCGGTCTTTGACGAAGGCGTCCGCCGGCTTGTCCGCCGCGTTGATGCGACGGAAACCTGAAGCCGCCCCTATGGCCGGAGCAGCAGCTTTCCGCTCGTCCTGCGGCCCTCGAGGTCGCGGTGGGCCAGCGGGGCCTCAGCGAGCGGATAGGCGTGATGAACCGTCACCGACAACTTGCCGGCGGCGATCCAGCCGAGTACGTCGCCGGCGCGCGCGAGCACCTCGTCGCGGCTGGCGCAGTAGTGAAACAGGGTGGGGCGGGTAAGGAAGAGGGAGCCTTTTTGGCTGAGGATCAGCGGCTTGATCTCGGGAACCGGGCCGCTGGCGTTGCCGAAAGTGGCCATCAGGCCGCGCGGGCGAAGGGAATCGAGGCTTCCCTCCCACGTCGCCTGGCCGACTGAATCGTAAACCACGTCCACGCCGCGGCCCCCGGTGAGACGCTTCACCTCGCTCAGGAAGTCCTGCCGCGTGTAAACGATCACCTCGTCGGCGCCCGCCGCCCTGGCCGCCGCGGCCTTGTCATCCGAGCCGGCTGTGCCGATGACGCGGGCGCCCCGCAGCTTCGCCATCTGCACGATCAACAGGCCGGTGCCGCCGGCCGCCGCGTGCACCAGGCAGGTGTCACCGGGTTTCAAGGGGTATGTGGAGTGCGTCAGGTAGTGCGCCGTCATGCCCTGGAGCATGGCTGCCGCGGCTTGGTCCATGGCGACGGCCTCGGGAATCTTCACCACCTGCCAGGAGGGAACCACGGCGTATTCGGCGTACGCGCCGCGGCACATACCGTAGGCGACGCGGTCTCCCGGCGCCAGGCCGCTGACTTCGGCGCCGGCCGCTTCAATGACTCCGGCGGCCTCCATGCCGGGCGTGAACGGCGGCTCGGCCGGATAGAGGCCGGTCCGGTGATAGGTGTCGATGTAGTTCACGCCGGCGGCGGCCACGCGGATGAGCACCTCGGCGGGGCCGGGCTTCGGCGGCTCCACCTCCTTGAGTTGAAGCTGCTCCGGGTCACCATGCCGCTCAATGACGATTGCCTTCATAAGACTCTCCCCAAAACACTTGTGAATGTTCCCTTTTATCAATGACGTGCGGCCTCTGCGCCGGAGGCG
>CAYRPT010000572.1:0-3284 GCA_964425895.1 uncultured Solibacteraceae bacterium
CCGGCCGGTACCGCGAGATCGTGCTGAGCGGCATCAACCTCGGCCGGTGGGGACGGGAGCCGGGGAGCCGGATGAGGCTGGCGGATCTGGTCAGACGGCTACTCGAAGAGACCGAGGCAGCGCGCCTGCGGCTGAGCTCCGTTGAACCGATGGACTGGTCCGACGATCTCCTGCGGCTGATCGCAGAGTCGCCGCGGATGGCCAGGCACGTCCATGCCCCGCTTCAGACGGGCTCGGATCGCATCCTGCGCCTGATGCGCCGCAAGTACCGTTCCCGCCATTACGAAGAACGCATTCGCCGGGCGCGCCAGTGGATGCCGGACGCCGCCATCGGCGCAGACGTGATGGTTGGCTTTCCCGGCGAGACGGACGCGGACTTCGAGGAGAACCTCCGGTTCATCGAGAGCCTGCCGTTCACCTATCTGCATGTCTTCACGTATTCGGAGCGGCCCGGCACGCCCGCCGCGTCGATGGCGGGCCAGGTTCCGCGACGCGTGCGGAAGGAACGCAACCGCATTCTGCGCGAGCTGGCCGCCAGGCGGAACCGGGAGTTTCGCGCGCGTTTTCTGGGACGCCGGCTCTCGGTAGTGACCCTGGGAGAGCCGCGACGCGCGCTGAGCGACAACTTCCTTACCGTAGAACTCGCGCGGGACCGCGAACCGAACCTCTTGATCGACGTCGCGGTAGACGGTCTTACCGCCGGCGGCCTTCGCGAGCGCGAACCGCTGCGCGTGTTGGGCTGAGCGGGCCGGGGACCGTCACCGGATCGACCGCCCTCCGTCCACCGGCAACGTGACGCCGGTGATGAAGGATGCCTCGTCGCTGGCCAGAAATAGTATGGCGTGGGCCACCTCGGCGGGCGTGGCCGCGCGCCCCATGGGGTGTTTGGCGACGAGGGCGCAGCGCACCGCTTCGGGATCCGCGGCGCGGGCCAGGGATGCGTTCACCATCCCGGTTTCCTCCACCGTGCCGGGACAGACGGAGTTCACGCGGATGTTGTGGGCCGCATGGTCAATCGCCATCGCGTGAGTCAGCGAGACAAGGCCGCCTTTCGAGGCGCAGTAGGCCGCCAACCGGTTGTTCCCGCGGATGCCGTTGATGGAGGAGACGTTAACAATGGCGCCCCGCCCGCGGCGGAGCATCTCCCGGACGGCGTACTTCGAGCAGAGAAAGGCGCCCGTCAAGTTGACGTCAAGAATGTGCCGCCACTGCTCCCCGGTCTCGTCGGCGACGGTCGCTTCCGCCACGATCCCGGCGTTATTGACGAGAATGTCGAGGCCGCCGAACTGCTCCACGGCGGTGAGAATCAGCCGGCGCGCATCGTCTTCGCGGGTCACATCCATGGTCACGGCGACAAGGCGTCCGGGAAGCGTCTCGGCCGCCTCGAGCAGACCGGCATGCTGCTCCGGCCGGCGGTCACCGGCCACCACCCGGGCGCCTTCGCGCGCAAACAAAAGAGCCGTGGCTTTGCCGATGCCGCTGCCGGCGCCGGTGATGACGGCAACCTTGTGTTGAAGCCTCATAAAAACGGTACGGGCCGCCTCCTGGGCGGCCCGTGGATCCGGTGGATGCAACGAAACCTTACAGGCTCTTCGCCATGAGTTCAATGAGATCGAGCACGCGGCACGAAAAGCCCCACTCGTTGTCGTACCAGGAAACCACTTTCACCATGTTCCCGTCGATCACCTTGGTGAGTTGAGCGTCCACAATCGAGCTGTTGGAGTTCGACATCAGGTCGCTCGAGACCACCGGGTCTTCCGTGTATCCCAATACGCCCTTGAGCGGTCCTTCGCTCGCCGCCTTCAGGGCATCGTTGATCTCCTGGGCGGTAACGGAACTCTTCAGCTCGGCGACCAGGTCCACCACGGAGACATTCGGCGTGGGGACACGAACGGAGTAGCCATCCAGCTTCCCCTTGAGCTCCGGCAGCACCAGACCGATGGCCTTGGCGGCGCCGGTCGAGGTCGGAATCATATTGATAGCGGCGGCGCGGGCGCGGCGGAGATCCTTGTGAGGGAAGTCCAAAATCCGCTGGTCGTTCGTGTAGCTGTGGATCGTGGTCATGAGGCCGCGGACGACGCCCCACTTGTCGTTGAGCACCTTGACCACCGGCGCCAGGCAATTGGTGGTACAGGAGGCGTTGGAAACGACCTGGTGCCTGGCGGGGTCGTACTTGTCGTGATTCACGCCCACCACCACCGTGATGTCCTCGTTCTTGGCCGGAGCGGAAATAATGACCTTCTTCACCGGACCCCGCAGGTGTTTGGCGGCGCCGTCCCGCTGCGTAAACTTCCCGGTGGATTCGACAACGATCTCCGCGCCCACGGCCGGCCAATCGATCTCGGCGGGGTCCATTGTCGAGAAGATCCGGACGCGCTGGCCGTTGACGATGATCGCGTCCGCTTCGGCCTTCACCTCGGCGGCCAACGGGCCCAGCACCGAATCGTACTTCAGCAAGTGCGCCAGCGTTTTCGTGTCGGTAAGATCGTTGGCGGCCACGAACTCAATATTCGTCTTGCCTTCCTTCAGGGCCGCGCGGAGGATGTTGCGGCCGATGCGGCCGAAGCCGTTAATACCTACTTTGACTGCCATTTTGGGGGATGTGCTCCTTCGTGAATCGATCTGCGAGAATCCCTACCATCATATCAGCCGGCCAAAAAGATCTGCAACTTCCACAATATGATGGAGTTACGGTGGCATGACGGAAGACGCCGGCGGCCTGAGCCCAGCCCAAAAGCAAACCGCCCTCCCCCGGTTGGAGGGAGGGCGGTTTCTTCGCGCACCTGACTCGGCGACTCAGTAGTCCATGCCGCCGTGCGGAGGACCCGCCGGCGCCGGCTCCTTCTTCTCCGGAATCTCGCAGACCATGGCCTCGGTGGTGAGGGCCAGGGCGGCGATGGAGCTGGCGTTCTGAAGAGCGGTGCGGGTGACCTTGGTTGGGTCAACCACACCCTGTTTCACCAGATCGCCGTATTCGCCGGTGGCGGCATTGAAGCCGAAGTTGACGTCCTTGTCGCTCCGGATCTTCTCCACCACAATGGCGCCCTCAAAGCCCGCGTTGCCGGCGATCTGCCGCAGGGGCTCCTCGCAGGCCCGCTTGACGATGTTCAGGCCGATGTGCTCGTCACCGTCCAGCTTGAGATCGTCGAGCGCCTTGGCCGCCCGCAGCAGCGACACGCCGCCGCCGGGAACGATGCCTTCCTCGACGGCCGCCCGGGTGGCATGCAGAGCATCCTCGACGCGCGCCTTCTTCTCCTTCATCTCGGTCTCGGTGGCGGCGCCCA
>CAYRPT010000573.1:0-3270 GCA_964425895.1 uncultured Solibacteraceae bacterium
CGTGCTGATCATCAGCATGGCCGGTGGCCGGACCTGACTTCCCGCGAAGACCCTTTTCGCGGGCTGTGCCGGTTTCGGGCGACCAGGGGCTCTCCACTCGCAGGTTGCCGGCGTTCAGCCTGGCGGCGCCGGCAGGTAGGCCCGCGGGCCGGTCAAGAGTTGCGGCTTGCCCAGGCGCGCCGTCATTCGAGCACGATCGTCAACTCCGGGTCGGGAAATACCTCCAGCACCTTCCAGCTCCCCTCGGCCGTGACAGTCAGCTCGCGGTCCCCGGGGACGAGACTTGCCTTCTGAAACGGGAGGTGCCGCGCGTTAATCGCCAGTTTCGTGTAGAGCGGCCGGTAGCGTCGCATCGGACCTTCCACCGCCTTGGGGACGTCGATCACGTGGAGAATGTGTCGCCCTTTCTGCCGCCGCACGCGGACCGTATAGCGGTCGCTGTTCATCGTGATGCGGAACGCCGGATCCCCGAGCGCCTCTGTCCAAAGGGCGTCCAGAATCTCCGGCTTGTCTGTCAGTGCCCACTCAGGCGATGCGACAAGATACGCCTTCCCGGCGCCTTCGGTGGAGCGGGTCACAAACGGCATATCTCCCGCCCGCATGTCATTCGCCCACATCAGCGTCTGCGCCGCGCCGGGACGCAGGTGAAGCACCGGCCCGGATACCGATACCCGCTCCTCGCCCAGCAGCACCGCCGGCCCGACGGCCGCGTAGCCGTGGCCGGCCGTTCCGAACAGCGAGGCCGGACGTCCGGGCTCACCATGCCCCACCGCCGTGAGCATTCCCCCGCGGCCAAGGGCGACCACAGTGCCGCCGCCTTTGGCAAAGCGTTCCACGAGATTCTGGTCCCGCGAGGATAGCTGCGCCCTGTCCGGCACGATGACGGCGCGGACGCTGCCGGGTATCTCCCCATCGCTCCGGCAGGGCGGAAGGTTCACCAGCCGCCGCGGCAGATAGCCGCGGCGCCGCAAGTCCTGCTCCAACGCGAGGATGGCATCATTGTAGTTCGCCCGGGCGGCTCCGCCCATCCGGGTATCGCCGGAGAGCAGACCGCCCGGCCAGTCGAGTTCGGCGGGATCCGGCGTCCCCAACAGAATCGCCACATCGTGCCAGTCCTCCGCGTCCTGGAGATACGGCATCCGCTCGCGCAGCCATTCGCCCGCCAGGTCGACCATCTTCAAGGTGTGTTCATCGAGCGAGCCGTCGTGAGCAAGTGTGATCGCACCGCCCAGGTTCAGGCCCGCCGAGAAGACGTTGGCGAGCTCCACGTGCATCTGAACCGGGCTTTTCGATGTCTTCACCGGACCGCTGTGGAGCGGAGTGAACCAATCGTCCGACAGGAGCGTGATTACCTCAAACGGCTTCGCCGCATTCGCCAGGTACGGTGTCTCGCTCAACTGCAACTCGGACGTGTGAAGCTCCGTGGTGAAGTAATCGACCACTTGCGCCATCGAGGCGGCGCGGGCCGGGCCCTCCACCAGGGGATCGATCTTCTCATTCGTCGTCACGGTGACCGCCGGGTTCAGTTTCCGCACAAAGGCCGCGACCTCCCGGTTCCAATTCACTGCGGACTCGACCGCGAACCGGCGCCGTTCGGTGAGGGTGCCGTCGTCCATGTCTTTGCCGTGCCGCGTGCGGAAGGCCTCTCGCGTCCACCGGTCATAGGACATCAGGGCGTATCCCGGGACATCCAGCCAAATACCATCGACCTGGTAATCCACCACCAGCTCGCGAATCTGTTCGAGCGCCTTCTCCCGGAATGGTGAATACATGCTCAACAGGTTCTCCGGCCAGAACGGCGAGAACGAGATGGGTCTGCCGCGCTGGTCTACGGCCGCCCACTGGGCGAACTCCGGATTCCCGTCGTAGAACGTATTGAAGTAGATCACGAGCTTCACACCCCTCTTCCGGCACTCCGGCGCCAGCTCGGCGAGGAAGTCGCGCTCCGTCACGTAGCTGGTGGTTTTCGTGCGGCGGAACACGAGCCCGTCGATCCACTTGTCGTACCAGATGATCTGGGCGACGCCCGCTCGCCGGCATCGCTCCACCAGCGCCGGTGCATCAAACTTGGCTCCGATCCCTTTTGCCCACTCGGGCACCGTGAAGTTGCGGTGCTGAGGGTCTTTGATGAATCCGATCATAACGGCCAGCTTCGGCGGCCGGTACCATTCGGCGGCGCCAAGCTGATCAGGAAGCTGTGCCGGCAGCGCTGCACGGAACGCCAGCCCCATCGCCATGACAATCACGACCCGTGGAAGTGCGGTCCAGGCCGCCTGAGTGAGCTTCTTGTGCATTGAGGTGCCTCCTCGTCGCTCCGCCGCGCACGGTCGCGAGACCGCCACTGCGGCGATTCCCTTCTGAGGATACAGAGCCGAGTCACGGGCCGGAATTCAAAAGATCCGAAACTTCGTTTAAGGGCCGGCGAAAGCCCGATCGCCGGACCGCGGGCAAGATGGCTGTCCCGGCCCGCCCGTCGCCGGGTCGTTCACCCACTCAAAGCTTCCGGGAGCGATACCCGCCCGTCTATCGAATAACGATTTTGCCCAACCGGTATCGCCGGTGTCCGTCATTGCCGGCCAGCGGCAACGCGATCTTGGGCGAGCCGGTTTTGTCTCCCACCGAGATGAAGACATCATAGGCGCCGGGTTTGAAGATCGGCTCAGGCGGGAGGGTGTACGAGATGAGGGGCCTGTCCGCCTGGCTCAACTCCCGCTCCTGCCGTCCCACCGCCAGCGCCTTGCCAGGCGGGCCGACGGGCAGCGTGCGCATGTCGAAGCTCTCGTCGGCAAACACTCCCACGATGCCCCCTTTGGCGTCCTTTAGCGTGATAGCAGGGTGTCCGCCGGGATAGCACGGGGCAACGCCGGCGTTGCGCCAGCGGTAACCCACCGTCAGGGGCTGATCGCGAGACATTTCCGAGGGCCACGAAGCCTCGATCAACTGGAGGCGGTAGCCGAGGCGCATGTTGATGTCGTCGACAAGTTTCTTGTTCTTCCGGTAGAACTCGCGCGGATACCAGTGAACCGTCGCATAGGCGGCCCGGTACTCTTCGATCGCTTTCAGAAACAGGCTGCCGTCCTCCCAGCATCCCCGCGACACAGAGTTCCCGTAATGTTCCATCTCGAGAACCACCGGCAAGTGCGGCCAGAAGATGTCGGCAACGTAGGCATGGTGATAGGCCTTGTCCTTGCATCCGACGAGAATACTGTCGTCTCGCAGGGTCATCCCGAGTTCCCTGGCGTAGTGCAACGTCTCGAGGCCCCGGCCGTG
>CAYRPT010000574.1:0-3256 GCA_964425895.1 uncultured Solibacteraceae bacterium
CCTGCATCCTGGGCTGTTGGGGCTATTACCTCCCGAAGCTCGGCGCCGCGAAAATGAAGCAGCACTGGCGCTACCTCGTGGCGCGCTGGGGAGCCTACCCCGTCGTGTGGTGCCTGGCCGGCGAGACCACCATGCCGTACTACCTTTCGGAAACGAAGGAACGCGACCGCGAGGAACTAAGGAAAGGCTGGACGGACATCGCCCGCTACGTCCGCGGCATTGACCCCGCCGGACATCCCATCACCGCCCACCCATCGCGCACGGCCCGTGACTCAGTCGAAGATCCAGCCGTTCTCGACTTCGATATGCTCCAAACCGGTCATGGGGACCGCAAGAGCATCCCAAATACGATCAATACAATAGAGCGAGAACTTCAAGCTTTACCGAAGATGCCGGTGATCAACGGCGAGGTCTGTTACGAAGGCATCCTGGAAGCCAGCCGGGAGGAGATGCAGCGGTTCATGTTCTGGACGTGCATGCTCAGCGGCGCGGCCGGCCACACCTACGGCGCCAACGGCATCTGGCAGGTGAATCGCGAGGGCGACCCGTATGGCCCTTCCCCGCACGGACGCACCTGGGGCAACGTGCCCTGGAACGTCGCCGCTGAGCTGCCCGGCTCGGGTCAGGTCGGGCTCGGCGCGAACCTCCTGCGAAGCTACGAGTGGTGGCGCTTCGAGCCCCACCCCGAGTGGGCCGAGCCGCACTGGACGCACGAGAACTACGAGCTTGCCTACGCCGCCGGCATCCCTGGCCAGGTGCGATTCCTTTACCTGCCCGCGCCGGCCAACACCCTGCCGAAGGTGAAGGGCCTGGAGACCGGCGTCCGGTACAAGGCGTTCTTCTTCAACCCCAGTGACGGCGTCCGGCACAGCCTCGGAGACGTGGTTGCGGAGTCCGGCGAGTGGCAGGTGCCCCAGGTCCCGGCGATGCGGGATTGGGTGGTTGTGCTGGAACGATAGAATGAGCGGGCAAGGAGAGCGTCCGATATGAATCTGCGTTTCGCCGCCTTCGGGGCGGGGTTTTGGAGCCGGTACCAGCTTGCGGGCTGGCGCGAGGCCGGCGGCGTCGAGTGCGTCGCCATCTACAACCGCACGCGGGCCAAAGCCGAGGCCGTGGCCGCGGAGTTCGGCATCCCGAGTGTCTACGACGACCCCGTGCAGCTCCTCGACCGCGAGCGGGTCGACTTTGTCGACGTCCTCACCGACGTGGACACGCACCCGCGCTTTGTCGGGATGGCCGCGGAGCGCAAGCTGCCCGTGGTCTGCCAGAAACCGATGGCGCCGTCGCTGGCGCTGGCCGAGACGATGGTGGCCGCTTGCCGTGAGGCGGGGGTTCCACTGCTCATCAACGAGAATTTCCGTTGGCAGACGCCGATCCGCGAGCTGCACCGGGTGCTCTCCTCGGGCGCGATCGGACGGCCCTTCCGGGCGCGGATCGACTTTCTTTCCGGGTTTCCGGTCTTCGTCAACCAGCCGTTCCTGAAGGACCTGGAGCAGTTCATCCTGACCGATCTGGGGAGCCACACGCTGGATGTCGCTCGCTTCCTGTTCGGTGAGGCCCGGACCCTCTACTGCCGCACGCAGAAAATCCACGCCGATATCCGGGGCGAGGACGTCGCTACCGTCGTCCTGGAGATGGCGAGCGGAGCCACGGTGCTCGTCCAGATGGCCTACGCGGAGAACCACCTCGAACGCGAATGTTTCCCGGAGACGCTTATCTTCGTGGAGGGGGAACGCGGCTCGCTGGAGCTGGCGCCGGGCTGCGTCATCCGGCTGACCACGGCGGACGGCACCCACATCCGCCGCTGCCCGCCGCCCCGCTACCCGTGGGCCAACCCGGCCTACGACGTGGTCCACGCGAGCATCGTGCCGTGCCAGGCGAACCTGGCGCGGGCGCTGCGGGGCGAGGAGCCGGCCGAGACAACGGCGGAGGACAACCTCAAGACGGTCCGCCTGGTGTTCGGCTCGTACGAGTCCGCGGCCTCGGGACAGCCGGTCCGGCTCGCCTGAGGCCCGGCCCCTCACCCCGCCGGCGAGTCACTCGCCGTCGGCTTCCACCCATGCGGCGATCTGATCGAACACCTCCGGAATGATCCGGGGAGCCGAGTTCGCCGCGATCTGGAAGCCGGTGGGCGTCCCGCCAACGCCGTAAGCGTGAATCCCGACCACCAGCGGCGGGTTGCCCTTGGACTCGTGAATCCAGACCGGCGCTCCACTCTGGCCGCCATAGGTATCGACGTCGTAGAAGATCCGCCGGTCGGTCACTTTGAGGATGCGGTTCTCGTGGAACCACTGCTGCCGTCCCTGTCCCGGCATCAGGGGATAGCCGCTGATGTTGACGTGATAGTCGATCAGCTCGTCGGGCGGCAGCGAGCCGACGGCGAACCATCCTACCTTCTTGCCGATCGGTTTGTCGAGGTGGATGGCTCCGATATCGAAGTCCGGGTCGCGCGCTTCCGTCCACCGGTCCACCGTGGAATAGCGCTTCGCTTTGATCTTGCCGAACGGCATCTCGTTCCCATCCCGGCCGGGAACCACTTCGATCTGCTTCGGCCAGCCGTCCATCTGGATCGCGTCGTAGACGCAGTGCCCGGCCGTAATGAGCGTCTTCGGGCCGGCAAACCAGGCGGTACCAATGAACTGGCCCGCCGGCGCCTTGATGCGCAGAGCGCAGATCATGCGCCAGGGGCTGGCGTCGGTGTCGAGAATGCGCGTCCGGTCGTCGCTGCCGATCACGCTCTCGAGCGCCGAAACCCCCGCTGGCGGCGCCGGCCGCGTCACCGGCTCGCCCTTGCCCACCGCGAGGAGACTCGTCGACCGGACATTCGCCGGTTCAGGATCTTCACCTTTGGTTCCCTCGCGGACCTTGCGCACCGCCACCACGGCGGATTCGAGCGTTTCATCTTCAATGGGATTCGAAACGGACTTCAGCTTCATGGACTCCTCCAGTTTTGACTTGCGGAACGGCGGATCGACCCGCAACGCGCCAGCCGCGCTCCTTCCCATTCGGCGCGACGGTCCCTCCGCGTAAGTATCCCCGTAGGATTCTATAACAAATAGCGCCCAACGTCGCGGAAAATGATCGGCGAGCCGTGGGCCGTCACCAGCGCGGGTCCGGTGGCTGCCGGCGGGTCGCCATCAGCAGAGCGCCCGGGCCGTTGATCGCCGCCGGTCCAAGCTGTCTCAAGATCGGCGTGCGCCGGCCCCTCCTGAGGCTTCGCTGGTGGAGCGCGCCGCCAGGCGTGCCACGCCGGCAG
>CAYRPT010000575.1:0-3244 GCA_964425895.1 uncultured Solibacteraceae bacterium
GCCAACCGCTCCAGCCCGTAGGTCAGCTCCACGGGAACGACGTCCAGGTCGATGCCGCCGCTCTGCTGGAAGTAGGTGAACTGGGTGATTTCAAGCCCGTCGAGCATCACTTGCCAGCCGATGCCCCAGGCTCCCAGAGTCGGCGATTCCCAGTTGTCCTCCTCGAACTTGATGTCATGCTTTCCGAGGTCGATGCCGATGGCTTCGAGGCTCGCGAGGTACTGCTCGATGATGTCCGCCGGGGAGGGCTTGAGGATTACCTGGTACTGCTGATGCTTATAGAGGCGGTTGGGATTGTCGCCGTACCGTCCGTCCGCTGGCCGTCGGCTGGGTTGCACGTAGCCGACGCGGTACGGCGCCGGGCCCAGCACCCGCAAAAACGTCTCCGGGCACATGGTGCCGGCGCCCACTTCCAGATCGTACGGCTCCTGGAGGATGACGCCGCGCCGGCCCCAGTAAGTCTTCAGTTTTCCGATGATTTCTTGGTACGAATCCATGAACGCCGTCTGTCCGTGGGGCTGCCGGCGCCGCCCCTCACAGTAACTCGAGGTACCCCGCCGTCCGGAGCTTCCGCTCGACGTGCTCCTCCATCAACCGCACGAGAGTTCGCCGCAGCCCGGCGGCCGTCTCCTTCGACCATTCCCGCGGCGGGAGATCCCATAGGGATTTCCGTAGCATTTCTTCCGCGATGGCAACTTCTCCGGCCGGCAGATTCAGCCCAGGAAGAAATCCCGCCAGGCGGACCGCCCACAGGCTGTAATAGGTCACGGCCGGCCAGACGCCGTCCTCTTTCTTCTCGTGCAGATAGCGCAATACCGCCGTCAGCAGGCGAAAGTACCTCTCGTTCGGCTCGGCCGGCGGAAGCAGTTGCTCGGCTACCTCAGCGCAATAATCCAGGGCTACACTGCTCGCATACTCACCGGCGAGCCCGAACTGCGATTGAATCAACTCGCACGAGTCCAGGCTGACCAACTCCCGGTTTTCGCGCTGGAAGTACGATATCTCGACGTGCGAGAGACGCTCCAGACCGCTGCCGAAGGAGCTTTTCATGCGCCGGGCCCGTTTCGCGACACCTCGCAGCTTCCCCTGGTCGCGGGTGAGAAAACTGACGATGAGATCCGCTTCGCGGAGCGGGTAGCTCCGCAAGATGATCGCCTCGCTCACACGGGCGGGCATGAGGCCAACCGGCTCAACTCACCTAATCTATCACACGCCGGACGGGCCGGAAGGAGCCCCCGGCCCCCCCAGGCGCCCCCATCCGCCGCCGCTCCAAGCCCGCGGCCGCCCCCGGCCCTGCGCATGATATTATCTTGGCCATGCAAGGGGAGGCGTGGGAGGATGTACGCGCCGTTGTCGAGCCCCAGGTGAACGCTGAAGGCGTGCACGTGTGGCCGTTCAACCCTGCTTGCCCGGTCGATGTCCGCTTCTTCCAGTTCCGCAAGCGGAACTACGTGCGGCTCCGCCGCCATGATTACTTCGAAGTGCTTTATATGTACAGCGGACGGATGGACTGCCAGGTCCACGCGCGCAGCATGACTCTCAATCCGGGGGATCTCATGGTGATGAACAGCGTGCTGTATCACTCCACCAACCCCGTCCGGCCCATGCCGCTGCCCAAGGCCGTGGTTCTCTACTTCGAGCCCGGGACCATCGCCACCGGCGAATGCGACGGATCCGGCCCGGAATACCTGGCGCCGTTTCTGAAGCAAGACTCCGACTTCCCGCATATTGTGCCGGCGGACACCGGCCTGCCCGGAGAGATCTTTGAGTGGATGCAGCGGATCCATGCCGAGCTTCCGGTCACCTCGAGCCGCAACCGGCTGGCGGTGAAAACCTATCTGCGGCTGGTCTTGCTGTCGTTGGTCAACTACTACGCATCCTGGGGCGGCACGGCGGAGACGTTCGGCCGCCACCAGCGGCTGCTCGAGCGTCTCAAACCGCTGTTCGGACATCTGGAGGGGAGCTTCCACGAGGAGATTTCGCTGGCGGAGGCCGCCCGACTGGCCGGCATGAGCAAACCGCACTTCATGTCCGTCTTCAAGGAGGCCACCGGTTCCTCGTTCAAGCATTACCTCAATAGCTTCCGCATCTCGAAGGCGCAGCAACTTCTGGTCCGAACCGACCGGCCGATCGCCGAGATCGCCATCGATGTCGGTTTCTGCGACCAGAGCTACTTCGGCCTGCTTTTCCGCCGCCATGTTAAGATGACTCCGCTTCAGTACCGGACGCGGGCGCAAGGCCGCGAGCCGTCGCCCCTCGCGGTAAGCGGATATGCGCCGTAGAAACGCCATGAGTTCGTCACAGATTTTGGTCAGTTCCTTATATATCAGAAACGATTCGATGGTTTAGCTTGGCGATGAGGTCCGGGAGCGTGGGGGGACGCGAATTGGGATTCTTTAGCTGGAGGAACGTCATGATTACGATTGCGGTATTCGGCGCGGCCGGTAACATGGGAACGCGGGTGGTGCGCGCCTTCCAGGGCGACGCGGACTACGGGCTGCTCCTGGTCGAAAGCGGTGAAGCTGGACTTAGGAAGCTTCAGGAGAGAGGCCTCACCGTCACCCCGGCGGACCAGGCGGCGGGCTCCGCCGATGTGGCAGTGCTGGCAGTACCCGATGTCCACATCGGCCGGGTGGCGGCCGAGGTGGCGCCGCTGCTTCGCCCGGGCGCCATGGTCATGTGTCTCGACCCCGCCGCGCCGCGGGCCGGCCGGTTGCCCCAACGGCCCGACATCTCTTACTTCATCACCCATCCCGCCCATCCGCCCGTCTTCAACGACGAGATGGACATGACGGCTCGCAGAGATTTCTTCGGGAGCGGATTGGCCAGGCAGGCGATCGTCTGTGCGCTGATGCAGGGTCCCGAGGAGGACTACGCCAAAGGCGAGAAGATTGCCGCCAGGATGTTCGGGCCGATTCTTCGCGCCCACCGAGTGACGGTCGAGCAGATGGCGCTACTGGAACCTGCGCTGTCGGAAACGCTGGCCGCCACCTGCCTGAGCGTGATTCGTGAGGGTCTGGACGAAGTCGCCGCCCGCGGCGTGCCCTACGACGCGGCCCGGGATTTTCTCATGGGCCACCTCAATATCGAACTGGCGATCCTTTTCAACGAGATCGACTGGAAGTTCTCGGCCGGCGCTCAATTTGCGATCGCGGAAGCAAAGAAGGTGCTTTTTCAACCCGACTGGAAGAGGATCTTCGAGCCGGAGAGCGTCCTGGACTCGGTGGTCCGGATATCCGGCGGA
>CAYRPT010000576.1:0-3219 GCA_964425895.1 uncultured Solibacteraceae bacterium
GAAGGTCTGCTTGCCGCGGGTCTCCAGATCGATCACCGTGAGCGCGTTCTTGGCCGAAGCCGGGGGAATCACTTCCGGCGGCGTCTCGTAGTTGCCGAAGTGAGCCGCCACCAGGCGGCGACCGTCGGGCGACAGCGCGATGGAACTGGGCTGGGCGGACACGTTCATCGAGCTCTGCACGCGATGACTGTCGAGCGACATCACGTCGATGCGATTCGCCGTGAAGTTCGCGATGTAGAGAACTCCGCGCGCCTCATCCAGGGCCAGATCGGAGGCGTGTCCGCCGATGGCCACCACCTTACCGAAGGTGGCGCCCCAAACCGGGGACGCCAGGGCGAGCGCCCCGAGCCCGAAGCTGAGCGCGGTGATCAACCTCCAAGACTTCCGTTTCATAACCTTGCTCCAAACTGCCTTGAATTCCGTTGTCAGCGGGGGGCGCCGGCCGGGCCACGCGCTCCCCCTGATCTACCTTCCGCCAGCACGTTACTCGGCGTCGGCGTTCTTCTTACGGCGCAGCACGATCAGCCCCAGGAACGCGACTGCCAGTACCGCACAGATGATCCGAACCATCGAAGAATCCATCGTCTTTCTCCTTTCGCACCAAGAATCAAGCTCAATTCCTACCCCGGGATCATCCGGCGATGCCGCCCGCCGGCCGTCCCGCTGTTTCATGTCCCTACATGTTGTTCATCATGGGAAGCAGATCCCGCATGATGCGAACGACAACCGGCCCCACCGTCACCACGAACAGCGACGGCAAGATGCAGAAAAAGATCGGGAACACAAGCTTCACCCCCAGCTTGGCGGCCTTTTCCTCGGCCACCTGCCGGGCCTGCACCCGCATGAAATCGGAATGCGACCGCAGGCTGGCCGCGATTCCCGTTCCGAAGCGGTCCGCCTGGATGAGTACAGCGACCAGCTTCTTGAGATCGTCCACCGCCGTCCGGTCCGCCAGGTTGCGCAAGGCGTCCACGCGCCTTTTGCCGGCTTTCAACTCCAGGTTCACCAAGGCGAATTCCTCCGAGATCGGCGGATGCGCCATCTCCAGTTCCTTCGCCACCTGCACGATCGCCTGGTCGAGCCCCAGCCCGGATTCGACGCACACCACCATCAGGTCGAGCGCGTTCGGCAGCGACCGCCGGATGTCCTTCTGGCGCCGCTTCGCCTTCAGCCGGATGAACTCGTTGGGACCGAAGAAACCGGCGACGGCCGCGGCCACGACGGCCATCACTTTGTTCGTACTTTCCGCCGGCGATCCGGCCACCACCACGCCGGCGATCAACGGTAGCGCCGCGCCGAGAATAACTTTGGAGCCGTAAAGAACCTTGAGCGCTCCGGGATTCCGGAGGCCGGCCCGGATCAGCCGCTTCTGAACGATATTCACGTCCTTGGGCGAGGCGGGCAGCACGTTGCCAAGGCGCGACACGAGGTCCCGGAAAACCAGGCTCGGATGGGCCTGCGGAGCTTCTTCCGCCGCCGCCATACCGGCCCGGGTGACGCGGTCGATCGCGTTGTGCGGGTGCGCCCACAGCTTCATTCCCAGCATCGTCAGCGACAGCGTCACAATCAGGAACAGGACCGCCGTTAGCAGGAATTCCATCACTACACCTCGATGGTCACGATCTTCTTGATGATGAGGTACCCGATCACCTGGAGCAGCGCGGCCGCGATCGCCATGATCTGCCCCGTCTCGTCGGTGATGAAGAACTTCACATAATCCGGATTCACGTAGAACATGATGAGCGCCACGGCCAGCGGAATCGAGGTTAACGCGATGCCCGTCATGCGGCCGTGGGCGCTGATCGCCCGGATCTTGCCCCGCAGCTTGAACCGCTCACGGATGAGCGAGGCCAGCTTGTCCAGGATCTCGGCCAGGTTGCCGCCCGTGCGCCGCTGCAGCAGCACCGCCGAGACGAAGAAATTCACGTCCATCGAAGGCACCCTCTTCGCCAGACTCTGAAGCGCGACCTCCAGCGGCAGCCCCAGGTTGTGCTCCTCGAACGTCCGCCGGAACTCACCGGCCAGCGGCTCCTGGAACTCCCGGTGCAGCATCTCGAGCGACACCGAGAAGGCGTGCCCCGCCCGCATCGACCGCGAAACAAACTCCAGGCTTTCCGGAAATTGCTCTTCGAACTTGAACAATCGCTTCGACCGCAGGCGGAACAGATAGACCACCGGCAGAACCGCGGCCCCAAGGCCGACCAACAAGGCCGCCCAGCGATACTGGCCCGGCAGCGTGTACCAGGTCACCAGGAAGCCCGCCAAAAACAGGGCGAGGCAGGCGTGCGCCAGCCGCGCCGGCTTCCACCGCAGACCCGCCTGCTCGATCAGCTCCTGCGCCCGCTCCCGGTACTTGTAGCGCTGGAGCACGCGCATGACCAGCTTCCCGGTGCTCTCATCGGTTTCCTCGATCAGCTTGGGCCCCTTCTTCGAGCCCTTCTTTTTCTTCTTCTCATTCGGCGCCCCGATCAGGCGGTTCTTCAGCTTGTCCACCTCCGCCGAACGGAAAGCGTTGCTGAGCATCCACCAGGCCCCCACCGAGACCAGCCAGATGGCCACGACGATCGCGATGTAGAAACCCATGTCGCCCTCTCAGACCTCCACCACCTCGTCGAACAGGTCCGGGCGCAGGCGGATTCCGGCCGCCAGCAGCTTTTCGTAAAACTTCGGCCGGATCCCGGTGGCTGCAAACCGGCCGACCACGCGTCCTTCGGGACTCAGACCGCGCTTCTCGAAAACGAAGATGTCCTGCAGCGTGATGATCTCGCCCTCCATGCCGGTCACCTCCGTGATGCTGGTGACGCGCCGCGACCCGTCGCTCAGCCGTGAGGCCTGGATGAATACGTTCACGGCGCTCGAGATCTGCTGCCGGATCGACTTCAACGTCATGTTGGAGTTCGCCAGCGACACCATCACCTCCAGTCGCGATACGGCGTCCCGCGGGCTGTTGGCGTGAATTGTGGTCAGCGATCCATCGTGGCCCGTGTTCATCGCCTGCAGCATGTCCGTGGCCTCCTCACCGCGCACCTCGCCCACGACGATCCGGTCCGGCCGCATACGGAGGCTGTTGATCAGCAGCTCGCGCTGGCGCACGGCGCCGTGCCCTTCCAGGTTCGGAGGCCGCGTCTCCAGCCGGGCCACATGGGGCTGTTTGAGCTGCAACTCGGCGGCGTCTTCGATGGTGACGATGCGCTCCTTCGGCGCAATGAAGAACGACAG
>CAYRPT010000577.1:0-3215 GCA_964425895.1 uncultured Solibacteraceae bacterium
TGAGGTTTGGCGGCCCCGGGGGCGGCGGCCGTGCTTTCTCGCGGGCAGGCGCTCCCTCGCTGGCGCTCGGCCCATGGCCCGCCCGCAAGGGAGGGGCTGAGGAGTTACTCTTCCCTTGACTTCCCGGCGCCTTCGGTGTCTCCCCGGAGGGAGCGGGTTCGGACCTCGCGAATCGCGTAGATCCGCCGGCCTTGACTCTCAAAATAGGTCCGCATCATGACCTCACCCAGGATGCCCGTCGTGAACAGGAGCAGGCCCGCCAACAGCATAACGATTCCGGCCATCATCAGCGGACCATGCTCGGGCATAATCGCGTTGCCGAGCACCTTGAATCCGACAAGGTAGGCGAGAACTGCTCCCCCGGCGAGTGCCGCGAGCAGGCCGGCCCGCCCGAACAGGTGCATCGGCCGCGTGAGATAGCTGAGCAGGAACTTGATGGTGATGATGTCGAACAGGACGTTGAACGTCCGGCTCAGACCATAATGAGACCGGCCCGCCGGCCGGTTCACGTTCCGGATGGGCACTTCGGCGATCCGGGCGCCGTAGAAACTGGCCAGCGCGGGGATGAACCGGTGGAGTTCACCATACAGGTTGATGTCCTCCAGGACCTCGGCGCGGTACGCCTTGAACGTCGTGCCGAAGTCGTGCAAATCGACCCCCGAAGCCTTCGCCATCATCCAGTTGGCGACGCGCGAGGGAATCCGGCGTGTCAGCGCATTGTCCACGCGGTTGCGACGCCACCCGCTCGCGATGTCGTAGCCTTCCTGAATCTTCTGGACGAGCGCGGGCAGGTCCTCCGGGTCGTGCTGGAGGTCGCCGTCCATCGAGACGATGATCTCGCCCTCGGCTTCGTCAAAGCCCGCCGCCAGAGCCGCCGTCTGCCCGAAATTACGCCGGAGGCGGATCACCTTGAGCCGCGAATCCGTCTCCACCAGGTTCGCCAGGAGCTGAAAACTGCGGTCCGTCGATGCGTCATCCACGAACAGAATTTCATAGTCCCGTTCGAGCGACTCCAGGACGGAGGTGAGCCGGTCATACAGAGGCAGGATAGCCGGTTCCTCATTGTGGATGGGGATGACTACGGAGATCATGGCGGCGCTCACCTCAGTGTATCACCCAGGTTTCAGGCGCCCCGGTTTCCGGCCGGATCCCGGATCCGGGGGGATGGGCCGCGCCCGGCGCCGCCCGCCGCTCACTATTCCGCCGCGTACGACACGGTTGCGCGCGGCCTCCCTTGAAGCGTTACTGTCCGAAACAGCCAGGGGACCGAATAGCCTCGCAGCGTGATCGTGATCGTCTCCGGCACGCCCGCGCGGCCCGGCGCCCAGCTCACGTCCACGTGCTCCGAGTTGAGGCCCGGCGCCCGGGCTTCGCTTCCTGCGCCGCCCTCCGGCGTCCCGTAAACCACGGCGTTCCTGACCCGTTGGGCATACGCTTGCGGGTCGGCATCGAACGGAGCGTTCGCCGCGTACCGCGCCCCGCCGCGTACCGCGTCGCTAAGTTGCTGGAAGACGAGAATCGTGTATGCCGTCTGGCCCATGCCCACCAACAGCAGGACCAACACCGGCAGGCCCAAGGCCAACTCCAGCAATCCGCTGCCGCGGCGTCTCGCGCTGGTCATCGGTACAGCCTCATGCCTTTCCTGGAGGCTGCGGGCCCGGCCACCGCCGCCACCGCCACCGCCTGATACGACGGCGCCCACGGCGCCAGTGGCAGAAAGAACAGCCGGGCGTCAGCGCGCGTCACAATGCGCACGAACGCGTCCCCGTCCCCCAACGCCTGCTCATCGCGCCACGGACCCTCGGCGCCTGAACCGAAAGTTACCTCGACGCCCGCGGGTCGGTCCGCTCCAAATGCCAGCCACCCGGAGACCGCCTCGTCCAACGACTGCCGCGCCGTGTGGCGGGCCCGCGCCCCCGACCCGGCGTTGCCGTCCAACTCCCGCGCGGCCGCCAGCGCCGCCTCATCGGTAATGGCCTGCAACTCTCCCCGCACCAGAAACAGATGGCTGAAATCGATGGCGGCCCCCAAGGTCAGCACCATGGCCGCCATCGCCAACAGCACGAGGAGCAACCCGAAACCGGATTCACCGGCGGCCAGACGCAACGTCCTCTCCGGAAAGCCGCAACTTCCCGCGGTTCGACACAAGCTCTTGACGCCGGTCCTCATCCGGGAGCAGCCCACCACTTGGGGCTATCCTCCTGATCGACGGGCGGCAGGCGTCCCTTTATATCACCCCGCCTCCACGATTTCCGATAAACTCCGGTACTGGGTGCAGACCAAATGAACAACATCCGCCGCGTGGCCGTCCTCGGAGCCGGAACCATGGGCGCCCGCATCGCCGCCCACTTCGCCAATGCCGGCGTCCCCGCGCTGCTTCTGGACCTGCCCGCCGCGGACGGTCCGGACCGCAACGCGCTCGCCAGAAAGGGGATCGACCAGGCCGCGAAACAAAAGCCTCCCGCCTTCTTTACCGTCGCCGCTCGCTCCCTGGTCACGCCAGGCAACCTGGACGACGACCTCGCCCGCATCGCCGACTGCGACTGGATCCTCGAAGCCGTAGTCGAGGACCCCGGCATCAAACGCGATCTTTGGCGCCGCGTCGCTGATGCCGCTCGTCCCGACGCCATCCTCTCGACCAACACGAGCGGCATCTCGATCGCGCTCCTGTGCGAAGGATTCCCGCCGGAGTTCCGCCGGCGTTTTCTCGGCGTGCACTTTTTCAACCCGCCCCGCTACCTTCACCTCGTCGAACTCGTTCCTGGACCCGAAACGAGCGAGGAAATACTGCTGGGCGCGGCCGCGTTCTGCGACCGGCGCCTCGGCAAAGGTGTGGTCCCGGTCAAGGACACGCCGAACTTCATCGCGAACCGGATCGGAGCGTTCTTCTTTTCGACCGCCCTCCGGATCGCCGCCGAAGGCGGCTACACGGTGGAAGAGACCGACTTTCTCACCGGGCCGCTCATCGGCCTGCCGAAGAGCGCTACCTTCCGGCTGCTCGACATCATCGGGCTCGACGTTTGGAAGGCGGTGCTCGACAATCTGGCCGGCGTCGAATCCGAGCGCTGGCGGGACGGCCTGCGGCTGGCGCCATTCGCGGCCAAGATGATCTCGCTCGGCTGGCTCGGCGAAAAGTCGGGTCAGGGATTCTATCGCCGCCTCACGCGGGATGGAGCGCGGCTGATCCAGGCGCTCGACTTGAATTCGCTCGAATA
>CAYRPT010000578.1:0-3214 GCA_964425895.1 uncultured Solibacteraceae bacterium
GGGGTTTGTCTCCGCGCGGGTACCACATCACCTGTTCGCCGAGGCCGGAATCGTCGAGGTCGTTATGTTCAACGAGTACGGGGCCTCCAATCCCGGCGTGTTCGCGATCGTGCCCGAAAGCGAGTAATACGCCCTCCTCCTTCCCCCCGCCTGTGATAGACTGCCGCCAATGAAACGGCGATATTTTCTCACTGCGGCGTCAGCCGGGGCCGTGGCCGCATCGTGCAGCCGGCCCGCGGAGGAAGCGGCGCCCGCCTCCGCGCCGGCCGCGCCCAGGGAACCGGCCAAGTTTGTCCTGGGCTGCCAGAGCGGACCAACCTCGGAGGAGCGGCTCCGCTTCTTCAAACGCCACGGCGTCGATCACATCTGCGGCTATCCCGAAGGCTGGCAGGACAAGGGCTATTACACCGCCGAGTCCGTAATGCAGCTCCGCGAGCGCTGTGAGAAGCAAGGCATCGCCCTCGACATGGTGGCCGCCCCGTTCCTCGCCTCCAGCCACATCGACCGTGAGAGGCGTCCCGCCATCATGCTGGGCAAGGATCCCGAGCGGCAGAAGGACATCGAGGACATCCAGAAATGCATCGAAGCGTGCGCCAGAGCCGGCGTGCCGGCGATGAAGTACAACATGAGCATCCTGGGCGTGCTGCGCACCGAGCGCACCACCGGCCGCGGCGGCATCAGCCTCAGTACCTGGAAACTCGCCGAGGCCAAGCCCGATCCACCCAAAACGCGCGCCGGCGATGTCACCGCCGATATCTTCTGGGAGCGCATCACCTACTTCCTGGACCGCGTGATCCCGGTCGCCAACGAGAACAAGATCCGCATGGCCTGCCACCCGCATGATCCCGGCGTCCCGCCCGAAGGCTACCAGGGGGTCGACCGCGTACTCGGCACCGTGGACGGGCTCAAGAAGTTCATCACGATCCAGGAGAGCCCCTTTCACGGCATCAACTTCTGCCAGGGGACGGTTTCGGAAATGCTTCAGAAACCCGGCGAGGAGATCTACGACGTTATCCGCTACTTCGGCAGCCGCAACAAGATCTTCAACGTGCACTTCCGCAACATCCGCGGCCGGCGCGACGATTTCGTCGAGACGTTCCCTGACGACGGCGACGTCAACATGATCCGCGCCGCCCTCGCCTACAAGGAAGTCGGCTACCCCTACATGCTGATGCCGGACCACGTGCCGCATCATCCCGACGACAAAGACCACACCCAGGCCTTCGCTTTCTCGTACGGCTACATCAAGGCCGTGATCCAGGCGATGAACGAGCTCGCGTAGCGGGCGAGGTTTCCGGGGCAGGGAAGCAGGCCGCCGGCGCGGCCCGGCGCTACTCCTTGTGCTGGATGCCGAGCGCGCGCATCTTGCGATAGAGGTGCGAGCGCTCCAGGCCCAGGAGCTCAGCGGCTTTGGTCACGTTCCCGCCCGTCTCGTCGAGCTTGCGCAGAATGTATTCCCGCTCGGCGGCTTTGCGCACGTCGACGAGGGTCGCGAACTGATCGAGGGGGCGGGAGGCTGGCGCTCCCAGGGGCAGCGGAATGTGCCGCGCCTCAATGCGCGTCTGCGGCGTCATGATGACGATCCGCTCCATCAGGTTGCGGAGTTCGCGCACATTGCCCGGCCAACGGTAGGAGGCCAGCGCGTCATAGCCGCCGCGGGTCAACTCCTTCGGCTTGCGCCCATAGGCGATGGCGAACTCACGCAGGAAGTAGTCCGCCAGCAGCGGTATGTCCTCCACGCGTTCCCGCAGGGGGGGGACGTAGAACGGCACCACGTTCAGCCGGTAGTAAAGATCCTCGCGGAAGTTCCCGTTCTCGATCTCTTTGTCGAGGTTCTTGTTGGTGGCCGCCACGACGCGGACGTCCACGTGAATCGTTTCGCTTGCCCCGACGGGCTGGAGCTTCTGCTCATCCAGGGCTCGCAAGACCTTGGCCTGGGTCTTCAGGCTCATGTCGCCCACTTCGTCGAGGAAGATCGTGCCGCCGTCGGCCTTCTGGAACTTGCCGATCTTGTCGTCGCTGGCGCCGGTAAAGCTGCCTTTGCGATGCCCAAACAGCTCGCTCTCGATGAGATCTTCCGGGATGGCCGCGCAGTTCACGTCGACGAACGGCTCGCGGGCGCGCGGACTCATCGCGTGGATCGCGTGGGCCACCAGCTCCTTGCCGGTGCCGCTTTCGCCGAAGATCAGGACCCGGCCGTTGGTGCCCGCCATGAGCGTGAGCTGCTGTCGAAGGGCCTTCATCGGCACGCTCTCGCCGATAATCTCGGGCCGCGCGCTGCCGGCCTGGCGCAGCCGGTCCACCTCCCGCTCGAGACGCTGCTGCCGGATGGCGTTCCGGGCCGCCAGCGTGATCTTTTCGATGCTGAGCGGTTTTTCCAGGAAGTCAAAGGCCCCCAGCTTGGTCGCGCGGACCGCGGTCTCGATATTGCCATGCCCGGAGATCATCACCACCGCCGGCCGGCCGGCCGCCGGGGTTTCCTGAATGCGGGCGAGCGTGTCCAGGCCGTCCGTTCCCGGCAGCCAAACGTCCAGCAGCACCAGATCATAGGCGGAGCGCCGAAGCTCGCTCAGACATTCCTCGCCCGTGGCCGCGCTGGCGACGACATAGCCCTCATCCTCGAGGACGCCGCTCAGGGATTGCCGGATGAGCGGTTCGTCGTCCACCACCAGCACGCGAAAGCGCTTCATTCCACGGCCGCCTTTCCGGCGCTCCCGGCAGCTTCCGGCACGGCAGCGGGGTCTCCGCCCCCCTCCGGCGGCACGGCCAGCTCCACCACGAAGCGGGCGCCGGCAGGCGTGTTATCCTCCACGCGGATCTGGGCGCCATGGTCCGCCACGATCTGGCTGACGATGGCCAAGCCGAGTCCGGTGCCGCGGCCCTTGGTGGAAAAGTACGGCAGGAACAGGCGCTCGCGGTCCTCCATGGACACGCCGCAGCCGGTATCGGCCACCTCCAGTTCCACCGCGTCGGGCGCCACCCGGCGTGTGGCCACGTGGAGACACCTGACGGGCGAGTCCGCCATGGCCTCGGCCGAGTTATCCACCAGGTTGATGATGACGCGCTTGAACTGCTCCCGGTCCAGCATTACCCGGGGCAGGTCGGGCGCGAGGTCGGCACGGAGTTCGATGTCGTCGAGACGTCCCTCGAAGACGGCCAGTGCGTTTCGCACGACTTCGTTGAGGTCCGCCGGCACGGGCTCGGCGGCCGGGAA
>CAYRPT010000579.1:0-3195 GCA_964425895.1 uncultured Solibacteraceae bacterium
CCAGAAGCCGGTGATGCGACCGGCGATGCGGTCCCGCCACGAGGGCGCGGCGCGTTTTTTCGCGCGGGAATTCAGCAGCCCCGCACGACGTGGACGGCGGCAAAGCCTTCCTCCAAGGTTGGGGGTGCAAGGCGCGCCGCCATGCCGTCGATGACCGCGTCCGGCACCATGCGGCGCCGGCGCCGGTTTCGTTGCTTGCAGACCTCGACCGGGACGTCGAAGAAGACGGCCTCCACCTGGCAGCCGTAGCGGGCGCCGATGTCGAGGTACGGGCGCCGCTCGGCCGGGGACAGGTGGGTGGCGTCGACGTAGGTGACGGGACGTCCGATCCGGATGCGGCGGCGGAGCAGATACCGGAGGGTGGCGAAGACGTGGGTGTGGATCGTCTGGTCGTCTTCGTTGTCGGCCAGCGTGCGGCGCAAGGCGTCGGAGGAAAGTGGATTGAGGCGGCGCCGGCGGAAGTAAGTGGACTTCCCGGAGCCGGGCAGACCCACGGCTACCACGATGCGCTGCGCAGGGGCGGATGTCGGGCTCACAGCAGTTCAAAGATGCCGGCGGCTCCCTGGCCGCCTCCCACGCACATCGTGACCATGCCATAGCGCGCGCCGCGGCGGCGCATTTCATGGAGAAGCGTAGCCGACAACCGGGCGCCGGTGCAGCCGAGCGGGTGACCCAGAGCGATGGCGCCGCCGTTCACGTTGAGCTTGTCAAGGTTCAGGCCGGCCTGGCGGATTACGGCGAGGGCCTGGACCGCGAAGGCCTCGTTGAGCTCGATGACGTCCATGGCATCGAGCTGCAATCCGGCGAGCGCCAGAGCCTTGGGAATGGCGACCACAGGGCCAAGACCCATGATTTCCGGTGGAACACCTCCGACAGCGTAGCTGACGAAACGCGCCAGCGGCTTCAGGCCGAGCCGGCGGGCGGCGGCGTTCGACATCACCAGCGCGGCCGCGGCGCCGTCGCTCATTTGCGAAGTGTTGCCCGCGGTGACGGTACCCGAAGCGTGAAAAACGGGCCGGAGCTTGCTCAAGGACTCGAGCGAGGTATCGGGGCGTGGTCCTTCGTCTTTCATCACCACGGAGTATTGGGTCCGAGGCTTACCGTTGGTGAGCGAGGTGCATCCGACGGTGACCGGAACGATCTCCTCATCGAAGAGGCCGGCGGACTGCGCCCGCAGGGCGTTCTGGTGGCTGCGCAGCGCGAAGGCGTCCTGCTCGTCGCGCGGTATGGCGTAGCGGCGCTGCAAGTTCTCCGCCGTGAGCCCCATGCTGAGGTAGACGCCGGGATGCTCGTCCACCAGCCGCGGATTGGGCGCGAAGTTGTGGCCGAACATCGGCAGCAGGCTCATGGACTCGGTGCCGCCGGCGATGACGATCTCCGCGCCGCCGGCGCGGATGCGATCGGCCGCCTGGGCGATGGCCTGGAGGCCGGACGCGCAGAGACGGTTGACGGTGAGGCCGGGGACGATGTCGGGAAGGCCCGCGCGGAGGGCGGCGATGCGGGCGACGTTCATCCCGGCTTCGGCTTCCGGCATGGAGCAGCCGAGAATCACGTCGTCGATGTCGTCGGCGGAAACCTGAGGATACTTCTGGAGGAGCGCGCCGATGACCGTCGCGGCGAGGTCGTCCGGCCGGACGTTCTTCAGCCGGCCGCGCGGCGCCTTGCCCACCGGGGTGCGAAGGGAATCGATGATGACAGCTTCGTCGGGCATTTCACTTTTCCTGACAACATGCTGCACGGGGCGCTGCCGGCTCACCCCGCGCAAGCCACCGTCCCCTTCCAGATTAGCCCATAGCCTCATTCCGGCTTCGGCCGGAGCTCTCAGTTGCGCAGCGTGCCGCCCGTGCGCAGTGTGTGCTCGATGCGCTGCCGGGTTTTCTCCGTGCCGCACAGGCTGAGGAACGCTTCCCGCTCGAGGTCGAGGATGTACTGCTCAGGTACCGTCTGCCGGCCTGTCAGGCGGCCGCCGGAAAGGATCCAGGCGAGCTTGTCGGCAATAACCCGGTCGTGCTCGGAAATCTCGCCGGCCTGATGGGAAAGCCAGGCGCCGAGCCGGAGGGCGGCGCAGGCGGTTTCTCCCTCGACTTCGGCGGGCGCGCCGGGAACGGCGGGAACGTAGCGGGCGGCCAGCGAGAGGGCGAGCTGCTTCGCATCGGCGACCAGGCGCTCCGGATTCATCGTCACCGGCGATCCCGGATCGAGCAGCCCCATCTCACACGCCTCGGGGCCGCTCGACGACATGCGGCCGGAGCGTATCAGGGCGTGCGCCGCTTTCGCACCCAGCCTCCGGAGCATCACGAGACAGCCGCCGCCGGCGGGCACCAATCCGACATTGACTTCGACGAGCCCCATCGACAATTCGGCCGCGGCCTGTACGCCGGGAGCATGCAGCACGACTTCACAGCCGCCGCCCAGCGTAAAGCCGAAAGGCGCCGCCACTACGGGGCGGGCAGCGTGACGGATGGCGAGGTTCAGCTCCTGAAACCGGCGCAGGAACAAGTCGATGCGGCCAAAGTCCCGCGACTCGGCCGCCTCGAGGAAGAAGCGCAGGTTGGCGCCGGCGCTGAAGTGCTCTCCCTGGTTGGCGATCACCAGGGCGCGGAAGTTGCGCGCCGCCTCCTCGACGCCGGCCCGCAGCATGGCAAGGGCGTCGTCACCGAGGGTGTTCATCTTCGAGTGGAACTCCACGCACACGACGCCGTCGCCGAGGTCGAGGAGCGACGCCTCCTGGTTCCCGCGAATCGTTCCCCCGGCCCGGCGGACCGCGGCGATCTCAAGGATTCCCGGCCGCTCCTCCAGTTCTGCGGGCCTGGCCTGAACCAGATCGAAGTACCGCGTACGAGACTCCCCTCCCTCACCCGCGTGCTCGTAAAACGCGATCGCGCCGGATGAAAGCATGCGCTGCACGCTTTCCGGTAGGCCGGCGCCTTCGGACTCGAGGCGGCGGGCCGTACCGGCGAATCCGAGTGCGTCCCACAATTCAAAGGGGCCGAGAGCGAAGCCATACCCCCAGCGCATGGCGCGGTCGATCTCGACGACGCGATCGGCAATTTCGGGGATACGTTCGGCTGCGTACACAAACACATCACCGAACAGCTTCCACAGGAAATCGCCCGCGCGGCCGCCCGCCTGCACGAGTTGACGCAGCCGCTCCGGCAGGTTCCCGGCATGGACCACAGCCTCGGCGGCGGGGAA
>CAYRPT010000580.1:0-3194 GCA_964425895.1 uncultured Solibacteraceae bacterium
TCGAGGAGTTCAAGAAAGCCCTCGCCCTCAAACCGGACTCGCCCCGCGAACGCCTGAACTACGGCCTCGCGCTCATCCGGGCCGGCGAGGTGGACGCCGGCATCGCCGAGTTACGGAAAGTCCAGGAACAGGACCCGAAAATTCCCCACACCTGGTTCAATTTGGGAGTCGAGTACAAGAAGCTGGGCCAGTTTGACGAAGCCATCCGGCAGTTCGAGCAGATGGCCCGCCTGGTTCCCGGTGAGGCGACCACCCACTACAACCTGGGCGTCCTCTACAAGCGCGCCGGCCGCAACGGCGAAGCCATCGAGAAGTTCCAGCACGCCGCCGGCCTCGACCCCAGCCTGGCCGCGCCGCACTTCCAGTTGTTCAACTCCTATCGCACCGCGGGCGAGCGCGAGAAGGCCGAGGCCGAGCTCGAGATCTTCAAGAAGATCAAGGACGCCCAGAAGGACGCCGTCGTGGGCGAGGACATGAACTGGAGTTTCTACTCCGAAGTCTACGAAACAATCGACCCGCGGCCGGCAGCCGATCCGGCGGCGGAGCTGGTGCTCCGCGCGTCGGCCCTCGACGGGAAGACCGACGGATCCACCGCCGCTGTACTGGCGCTCGACGCCGCGGGCGACGGCAAGCCCGGCGCTATCGTGTGGTCCCGCTCGGGCGCCCTTCTGTACGGTGCGGACGGCAGGCTGCGCACCCCGTCCGGGCTCGAGGGATTGAAAAACGTCATCTCCGCGGCCTCCGCTGACTACGACAACGACGGCCTGATGGACCTCGCGGTCACGACCGCCGCCGGGGCGCTGCTGTTCAAGAATACCGGCGGGGTCTTCGCCCGGCAGGACGCCAGGCTTCCCGCGCTCCGTTTTTCCAAGGCCGTCTGGCTCGATTTCGATCACGACAACGACCTTGACCTGTTCCTGCTCGGCTCCCCGCCGGCGTTGATGCGGAACGAGGGCGCCCAGGGCTTCGCGGAGAAGACGGGCTTGTTCCCGTTCGCGGCCGGCGAGGTGGCCGACGCCGCCGCGCTGCGCGTGGTTCCCGATACCAAGATGACCGACCTGGCGGTCTCCTATACCGGCCGTCCGGGAACGCTGTACCGGGACCGCCTGGCCGGCAAGTACGACGTACAGCCGCTCGCGGCTCTCCCGGCCGGTGCGCAGGGGCTCACCGTGGTGGACGCCAATAACGATAGCTGGTTCGATCTCGCGTATGCCGCGGGCGCCCGGACCGGCCTGCTATGGAACCGCGACGGGAGCTTCGAGCCCGGTCCGGACCTCTCGGGCGGGTGGCCCGTGTTCGCCGACCTGGAGAACCGCGGCGTCGAAGATCTGCTCGCCGGCGGCACGGTGTTCCGCAACCAGGGTGACGGCAAGTTCGCGCCCCCCGCCAAGGCCAAAGGTCTGACGGCATTCCGCACCGCCGCCGCGGCCGATTTCAACGGCGACGGGCGCGTCGACCTGCTCGCCGCGGGCGCCGACGGTTCCCTCCGGCTGCTGTCGAACGAAACCCAGACGGGCCACGGTTGGATTCGTGTCGCCCTCACCGGCAAGAAGGCGCCGAAGGCCGCGCCGGCCTCGGAGATCGAGTTGAAGGCCGGCCTGCTCTACCAGAAGAAGCCGTACCACGGGCTGCCCGTGCTGTTTGGAACCGGCGGCGTCAACCAGATCGACACCGTCCGCATCACCTGGTCCAACGGCCTGATTCAGAACACCATGCGGGAGAAGACCCTGGTGGCGGTGAATTATGTCGAGGAGGAGCGGCTGAGCGGCTCCTGCCCGATGATCTGGACCTGGGACGGCCGCGGCTTCCGCTTCATCACCGACGTGCTCGGCGTCGGCCCCCTCGGCGTTCAGATCAGCGAGGGCAAGTTCTTCCCCGCGGACCACGATGAGTACGTCCTTCTGCCGCCCGGCTCGCTCGTGGAAAGCGACGGTACGTTGGAGATCCGCGTGACCCAGGAGCTCGCCGAAGTGGCCTACCTCGACAAGATCAAGCTGTTGGCCGTGGATCACCCGGGTTCCATCGAGGTCTTCACCAACGAGAAGTTCAGCGTACCCGCGCCCGACTTCCGCCTCTGGGGCGTCCGCGAGCGGACCTATCCCCGCGCGGCCCGCGACCACGCCGGCCGGAACGTCCTGCCGCGCCTCGCCAAAAGCGACGGCGAATACGTCGACACGCTGCCGCGCACCGCGCGCCGCGGCGTCGCCGGAATGCACACGCTCGACCTGGACTTCGGACAGGCCGCGCCGGCGAACGACGCCGCCCTCGTCTTGAGCGGCTGGGTGGATTGGGCCGACGGCAGCACCTACCTGGGCCACTCCCAGGAAGATCCTCGCGGCCTGGTGATGCCCTATGTTCAGGTGAAGGACGCGCGCGGCCAGTGGGTGACCGCGGTGGAGAACATGGGCATTCCCGCCGGCCTGCCGAAAACAGTGGTGATCGACCTGGCGGGACGGTTCCTCTCGGCGAGCCGGGAAATCCGCATCGTTACGAACATGTGCGTCTACTGGGATGAGATCTTCCTCGCCGAAGGCGCCGCCGCGCCCCCTGCCACCGCCACCCCGTTGAGCGCGGCCGCCGCCGACATCCGTTTCCGCGGTTTCGCGCGCATCGAAGTGGACCCGGCCGGCGTCCGGCCCCAACGGTTCTTCTACGACGATCCCGTGCCCTACGCACCGTGGACGCAGACACCCGGCCTGTACACGCGCTATGGCGACGTGACCGAACTGCTCGCGGACGTGGATGACCGTTTCGTGGTGATGGGGGCGGGCGACGAAGTGCGCCTGCGCTTCAACGCCCGCGCGCTGCCGCCCCTTCCGGCCGGCTGGAAACGGACGTACGTGCTTGGCGTCGACGGTTGGGAAAAGGACCAGGATCCGAACACGATCACCTCCGGCACGGTCGAACCGCTTCCATTCCACGCCATGAGCCAGTATCCCTATCCGGCGGGCGAAATGTACCCGGACGCGGAACGGCGCCGCCGCTACATCGAGGCATACCAGACGCGGCCGGCGCTCCGTCTCATCCGTCCGCTGGCGCGGCGCTGAGAACCGGCCATCTCCCAGACGCGGGGTGGAGCGGGCAGCCTTGCTCGCCGGGCCGGCGGTCTCTCGTGGAGCGAGCAGTCTTGCTCGCCACGCCGGCGGCCTCGCCGGAGTGTTGGCTTCGCTGATCACTCGACGGCCGCCCGGCTG
>CAYRPT010000581.1:0-1588 GCA_964425895.1 uncultured Solibacteraceae bacterium
CGGGGAGTGGCTCCTGCACCTGGTAAACGCTTCCTTGCTCGCGGCCACCATCGGCTCCGGCGCCGGCGCGCAGCTCGGCGCGGCCCGCCTGCTCTACGGTATGGGCCGGGACAACGCGATTCCCGCCGGCTTCTTTGGCCGCCTGGAGCCGAAACGGCAGATACCCCGCAATAACGTTTTGTTTCTCGGGGCCATCACGCTGGCCGGAGCGCTGGCGCTTAGCTTTCAGCTCGCCGCCGAACTCCTAAACTTCGGCGCCTTCATCGCCTTCATGGGCGTCAACGTCGCGGCGTTCCACCATTACTGGCTGAAGGCGTCGCCCCGACGACTCGGCCACCTTGTGCCTCCGCTCACGGGCTTCTTGATGTGCGGCTACATCTGGCTGAATCTGCGACGCCCGGCGATGATCGCCGGATCGGCGTGGCTGTTAGCGGGCCTGGTCTGGGGGGCGGTGCGGACGCGCGGCTTCCGCCACACGGCCCCGCCCGGCAACCTCGAGCGCTAGCGGCTAAATTAGATGGTCTGACGCGGGCGGAAGCCGAAGGCAGTCGCCACGACCTCGAACCGCCGCCGGACGAGGCTCTTGCCACGGTGCCGGGCGTACTGCGCCTGGGTCATCAATGGTCCGTTCGTTTGGGAATTCATGTGTGGCCGCGCACCGCCCTTCTGTGGAATGTGTTTGGTGGCATGATAGGAACATGCCAAAGGCTCCGTCGCCGAGCAGGTTTTCGCTCGCTATCGAGTACGATCGCGAAAACGATGGCCGCTGGCTTGCGGACATCCCGGCCCTTCCGGGTGTCACCGCGTACGGACGGACCAAAAAGCAGGCGACCGCGGCGGTGCAGGCACTCGCGTTGCGGCTGATCGCCGACCGGTTGGAGCATGGCGAGGCCGTTCCCGGTCCCATGGACGTCTCTTTCGTTGCCGCCTAGCAAACCCTCCCCTGACTGGCCCTCAACCAAAGCGAAAAAGGCTTTGGCAGCGCTGCTCCGCATCGGCTGGCGCATCAAGCGGCAGAGCGGAACATCGCATCGTATCCTCGAACGTGCCGGCTGGCCCGACGTGCTGTTCGCTTACCACGACAGAGTGACCCTCGGCCCCACTGCGATGAAGGTCCTGTCCAAGAAGACTGGACTCACACCTTCTCACCTGTAGCAGGCGTCAATCTGTAAGCCCCTTTTCATACCTGCCACTGCGCAAAGCGCGCCATCGTTTCACCCGCCGCCCGGCTCGCGAAAAAGGTACCAACGCCGCTCGTCACCACTGCCGGTCCGCCTGCGCCAGCGAACGGCCGGTCCGGCTCATCCCCTTCACCCCGGCATCCACGCCCTCAAGCTGGCCGAGGTTCGTAGCCACTTTCTCCACCGCCGCGACAATGTCGTCGACATCGCTCTCATCCCCGAGCAGTAGGAAGTGCGGCAGCCACACGGATTCCTCGTAGGCCAGGCGCTCGGCTACGGGGCAGTGGGAACGTCCGAAGTCCACCGGCTCGGGCCGTCCGCGCCCCAACTGGGGGAATTGGCGGGCGGTGACGGGGAATAGATCGCTGCGATACACCGCCTCGTAGAACCGCCCCTCGCACGGCACT
>CAYRPT010000581.1:1598-3187 GCA_964425895.1 uncultured Solibacteraceae bacterium
CCCGGACGAACACGTCGCGATGCACCGCTGCGCCGCCGGGTACGAAGCGAAAGACATATTGGTACATCACCTCCGCGGTGACGTTCGGATCTTCCGGCAGTACGCGGATGTTCGGAACCTGGGCGAGGGCGGCTGACAGACGCCTGGCGTTCCGCCGCCGAAGCTCGTTCTGGGCCGGAAGCTTCTCCAGTTGTCCCATCAGCAGAGCCGCCTGGAGATCCGTTATGCGGTAGTTGCCGCCCACGACGCGGTGCCCGTAGACGTCGGTCGCGCCCGAACGGCCGCAGTTAACGTAGCATTCGGCGAATTCGTGGTGCTCCTGCGAGTTGGTGATCACCACGCCGCCCTCACCGGAGGTCAGGAGCTTGCTGCTCTGGAGACTGAACGCGCCCATGTCGCCCATGGATCCGGCGCCCCGGTTCTTCCAGCGGCCGCCGTGGGCATGGGCGCAATCCTCGACAATCTTCAACCCGTGGCGCGAGGCGATGGCGCGCAGCGCGTCCATGTCGGCGAAGCGCATGGCAAGGTGAACCGGCAGAATCACCTTGGTTCGCGGCGTAATTGCCTCGTCGACCCGCCGCTCATCCAGACACAGCGTATCCTCGCGCACGTCGACGAACACGGGAACGCCCCCCTCGAACAGAACTGCGGAAGCCGTCCCTTCCCAGGTATACGCCGGAACGATCACCTCGTCGCCAAACTCCAGGCCCACGGCCCGAAGAGCCACCTGTAGTGCGATGGTGCCGTTGACGACCGCCACGGCGTACCGGGCGCCGTGCATCGCCGCGAACTTCTCCGCGAACTTTCCCGCCCATAGGTTCGGAAACGGGAACCCGCCCCAGTTCCGGCTCTCGATTGCCTGGCGAACTCGGGCGATGTCCTGTTCGTCATACTGCGGCCAAGGCGTCCACTCCCGCTTTCGAACGGGCGGTCCACCGCGAACGGCAAGTTGTGACATTCGTCGGTCGAGCCTCCGCCGCGAATCGTATCACACCACGAGAACGCCTCCGCTCGAAGTCCTGTTGGGCGGCGGGCCTTACTCGACGAAGACGCGCACCGGAGGAGACGCGGCTTCACCCTGGCGCGCCACCAGATCCTGGCTGCCGGCAGGCGTCCCCTGGACCACCCGGATGTTCACCTGGTAGACGCCCACAAACCCCGGCGCAAGCCCGGCGAACGTTACCTCGCACGGCACGCCGCCGATGGCTACCTCGGGCGGAGCCAGCGCAACGGCGAGCGGTTCGCCGGGGCCCGCCTCACCGTCGCCGGGCGCGTTCGACACCGTACCCAGACCTGCCGCGTAGAAATAGGCGTACTCGTCTGCGCGAAGTGGATTCGCCTGCGAAATCAGCGTGTTGTCCGCGTGCCGCACGAGAATCGCATGAACACCGTCCAACGTGAACACGCCGGGCTGCCGCGCCAACACCGGCACGCGAACCTCCGCGTCGAGCACGCCCTCGCGGACCACGCGCACCGCCGCGCTCGTCTTCCCCGCGAGCGAAAAGGGCGCTTGAAAATTCACTTGTTCGAGGCCGTTCGAGTTGGCAATTCCGAACAGCGGCGCCGGCTCACCGTCGACCAGGACCCGG
>CAYRPT010000582.1:0-3184 GCA_964425895.1 uncultured Solibacteraceae bacterium
GAGCGGTCCGCGACGCCGGATGTGGCTTCGCCCGCCAAGCCTGCCTCGGGCGTGGCGCCGTCGCAGCCGGCAGCGGCGGCGCTAACGCAGAAGGCGCCCGTTACCCCCCCGCCTGAAATCCCCCGGCCGGAGACGCCAGCCCCTGCGTACACGGGACCAACTTCGGGCTTGGTCCTGTGGACCGGTTATCTTCCGGCGGGGCGTTCGGTAACGATCGACCGCGGAAGTGCCTCGGCTGGCGGAGTTTCGGGCCAACTCCCCGGAGTCCCCGTGAACGTCCAGGTGTGGCCTGCTGATCTGACCAGCGAGGGGCTGGTCGTTTACACCGCGGAAGCTCTCCGCCCGGGTCAGCCGGAGACGGAAGAAGCGGGGCCGAAGAACTCCTGGAACCGCACGAAGTTCCGCTTTGACTCCGCTCGAGCCGGCACCCTCTCGGTCACCGAGGCGCCCTCGGCGGCCAACAATTGGAGCCGCGTTTCCTTCGCCGCCAGCCAACGCCCCTTGACGGTCGCTGTCATCCGGTGGACGCGCGCCGGGCCGTGAGCGGTGTACCTCCGCCGCCAGCCGGCGCAGCCAAGCGCGAGGATCGCCACGCCCCCGCCGCTCACCACGTGTACCGGACCGAATAGGTCACCGCTTTCTCTTCGTTCGGGGCCAAAGACGCGCGGAATTCCACCTGCTGGCTGTCTTTCTTCTCGAAAGGCGTCGATGAAGAGTAGATATCCCAGGTCGCCGCGCGATACAGCCTCTCGCTCACGAGCACCTCGACGGCCTCCTGCTTGCGGTTCCGGAGCCGGATCTCGAAGGATTCCTCGACGGTCCGCCGGCCGTGATCCACATAGAAGTTGGTGCGCTTGCGCTCGCCCACGAGGTCGAAGGCCGCGCCCGTGAACACGCGAACCGTCTCGTCCCGCGGCGTGTGGCGCAATTCATCCTCGCCAGTGAATTCGAGCCGGCCATCGGCGTCGCGGCGGTAGAACCGGATGCGTCCCTGCGGAAGCGGCATTCCCAGCTTGTTCGCCGTGGAATTCACGAATTCCCGCATCACCCACACCTTGGGATTCGACTTCGTCCCATAGGAGGAATCCTGGAGGATCATCTCCGGCGGCGCGTATCCCGGGCGAGGGTCGAACTTCGCACCCTCATAGACGTAGATCAGTTTCGCCTTGATGCCGGAGGCGCGCAGGAACTCCACCTGCTTCGTCTCGCCGTCCCGGAGGTTCATGGCGCGTTCCAGCGAATAGAGGTGATACTCGTCAAAGGTCCTCTCGGTAACCTGCGGCGGACCGGGCACGCCCCCACCCACACCCCCGATCACTCCGCCGACAGCCGCCACTTGCACCCGCCGCGGATCCAACTTGCTCACATCGCCTGCCATGAGCTTGACTTGCGCCTTCTCGAATGACTTCCCGCTGTCGTTCCGCATGGTCACCCAGCCGATGAGTTCGAGAGCATCGCCGTCCAAGGGAGAAACAACGTTGTAGTCGGCGGTCCAGTTCAAACCTCCGGAGATGTACGCCACCTCGGCGTCAAGCTGCGCGGCGGCGGGGCTTTCGATCACCCACTCAATGGCCGGCTTCAACAACGCGTCCGCTTCGAGAGGAGGAAACAGAGGGATGCCCGGAAGCTGAAAGCGCGTTCGGCCGTCGACCTCGACAATCGTTTGGGCCGGCGCCCGAAGCACCTGACCATATTGCACGCCGTACGGCCCGGCGAACCGGGCGCTGTTCGGAGCGACCGGCGAGCCGGCCCGCCCCGCCCGGATGATCTTGCCTTCGACGATTCTCGTCTCTTCGCCCTCTCGTGTAAGGAATTGGATGGTCTGGCCTTCATGACGAGAAAGCATGCTGTCGATGGACAGCGGGTCAGCCAGGTAATTCTGCTCCAGCACCCGCAGCGCCACCTTGCCCGACGGATCCCGCACGATCACCGTCTCCGGCTCCAGATACGCGGTCACTTGACTGAACCGTACCCGGTTCTCTCCCCACTCGAGCGCGAGAGGCAGCGTTTCGCGAACCACGGCGAACTGCTGGTTGTAAAGGGTCAGCGCGGTCTGGGCCATCACCGGCGATGCCGCGGACCAACACATTGCCAGAAGAAACCGGCGTGTGCGCAAATCGAATCCTCCCGCCTTCTCAGACGCCCGCTTCCGCCGGCAAGTTCCTCGCCGGCTGCGCGAAGCTGGTCGTACGCGGCGGACTCCGCGGCGCACCCGGCCCTCAATTCGGCGGCCGCAAAGCGATCGTTACGCCGTCCTGGCTGGTCACGCCGCCCGTTTCCATGCGGATGGGCGCGGCGTCGCCCGGCACCGCGCCTAGGGGAATGGTCACGTTCAACTGAAAAACTCCGACAAATTCCGGAGCGAGTCCGGCGAATTCGACGGTCGCCTGCGCATCGCCCACTGTGACCCTCGGGGGAATTGTTGCGTTCCGCAGCGCGTCGAGGCTGTTGGCGCCGGTGACCGGCGACGGCGCGACCGGTCCCAGCCCCGTCGCATAGAGCAGCACTACGCCTCCGAGCGGCGCGGGTTGCGCGGGGATTCCCGGAATCACGCCCGCCGGTTGGGCCACCGAGCCGTTGATCACCCCGTCATCCTCCCGGACCTTGACGTTGACCGCGACCACGCGCGTGGGATCGCTGCTGAACGTGAAGAACCCCGGCGAGAGAAGCGCTACCCGCACCTCGCGCGGCTCACTCTCGAGAACGCCCCCCGGCGTCTCCTGGCGCACCGTCACCGTCGCGGCGCCGGGCGTTACCTCCCAGGGAACCTGCGCGTTGATCTGCCCGGATCCCACAAACAGCAACGGGGCTTTCACGGCGTTGAACAGAACCTCGTAGCCGCCGAGCTTGGTGGGAAGGGGCGTTTCGGTCGCCAGTTCCGTAATGTTCTCCACTCCGCTCTCCGCCACAAGCTGACCTAGATTCGCGCCGAACAAGGTGACGAGAGACCCCGGGGCTATCGGTCGGCCCACCGCGAAACTGGCGCCGTTGACGACGCCGCCCTCGGCGATGATCGGACGCTGAGGCCCGGGGAACCCCGCTTCCGCGGAAAACGCGCCCCGCCCGTCCGCCGCGGAGGCGGCAATCCGGTAGGAGTAGCGAACGCCCGGTTCGAGATTCGTATCGATGAACGTGGTGGCGCCGCCCGACACGATCGCGATCTGCTCCCAGACCGTCGTCCCTT
>CAYRPT010000583.1:0-3182 GCA_964425895.1 uncultured Solibacteraceae bacterium
TCGGCCAAACGGCGACGTTCGACGAGTTCTATCTGGGCTACTGCCGGACGCTGGCCGCGGTGGACGAGTCGGTGGGGGAACTGTGGAATGAACTCGACTCGCGCCGCCTGCTGAACGATACGCTCGTGATCTACATGGGCGACAACGGATACCTCTGGGGCGAACACGGGCTGGTGGACAAACGGGCGATGTACGAGCCCTCGATTCGGATCCCGCTGCTCGCTCACTGTCCGGACCTTTTCCCGGGCGGGCGTGCGATCGACGCCATGGCCCTCAACCTCGATATCGGCCCCACCCTGCTCGCCGCGGCGGATGTTACGCCGCCGTCCGCCATGCACGGCCGGTCCCTGCTGCCCGTCTTGCAGGACGCCGCGGGGGCTTCCCCGCGCTCGGAGTTCCTCTACGAATACGAGTGGGAGCGCGAATACCCTTACACGCCGGCGATTCTCGGGCTGCGAACGACGTCGCACAGCTACATTACGTCCTACGGCCTCTGGGATATCGAGGAGTTGTATGACGTTCAGCGGGATCCCGACCAGATGAAGAACCTGCTGGCGGGGGTCCGCCTGCGCCTCAGCCGCGGCGGGCTGCTGGAGCAGATCTCCGACGAGGAACTCCGGAGCCAGGTGCTCGACCTGCGGCGGCGGACGGCCCGGATTCTCGACGAGACCGGCGGCGATCCCCGCCTTGCCGGCCTGCCCGGAGAGGGCGACAAGCTGGCCTGGTGAACAGCACCGGCGGCGGCGGGAACCGCGCATCGGGGCCGGGGCTACAATGAGCCGCATGGGGCTGTTCCGGGTCACCGGCTCGGGCCTGTACTGCGAGGCCGGGGATTTCTTCGTAGACCCCTGGAAGCCTGTACCGCGGGCGGTAATCACGCACGCGCATTCGGACCACGCGAGGCCGGGTTCGGAGTCGTACCTCACCACCGAGGAGGGCCGGCACGTCCTGGTGGCCCGGCTCGGCGAAGGCGCGCGGATCGAGCCGGTCCCCTACGGAAACACGACGTCGTTGAGCGGGGTCGCCGTCTCGCTCCATCCTGCCGGGCACGTGCTCGGCTCGGCGCAGGTCCGGGCGGAGTACCGGGGCGAGGTCTGGGTGATATCGGGCGACTACAAAACGGACGGCGATCCCACGTGCCGGCCCTTCGAGCCGGTCCGCTGCCACACCTTCGTGACCGAGTCTACCTTCGGTCTCCCCGTCTATCGATGGCCTGCGCCGGAAGCGGTGTTCAGCGAAATCGATGAATGGTGGCGCCGGAACCAGGAAGAGGGGCTGACCAGCATCGTCTACGCGTACGCATTGGGCAAGGCGCAGCGCGTGCTCAGCGGACTGAATGCGGCGCGCGGCCCTATCGGTGTGCACGGCGCGGTGGCCGCCGTGAATCACGGCTACCGGATGGCGGGCGTCCGTTTGCCCGAAGTCGAGGTGGTGACGGCGGCGCCCGGCCGGCGCGACTGGAGCCGCACGCTGATTGTCGCTCCACCGTCGGCGCAAGGAACACCGTGGCTTCGCCGCTTCGGCGACATCTCCTCCGGCTTCGCCTCGGGCTGGATGCGGCTGCGGGGAACCCGCCGGCGCCGCGCGGTGGATCGCGGATTCGTCCTCTCGGATCACGCCGATTGGCCCGGCCTGCTCTCCGCGATTCGCGAGACGGGAGCGGAGCGCGTCCTCGCGACGCACGGCATCCAGGCGCCGCTGGTTCGCTTCCTTCGGGAACAGGGCATCGAGGCCGCCGCGCTCCAGACGCCGTATGAAGGCGAGCAGGACGAGGCTTCGGCGGAGGGCGCCCCGGAGGAGCAGCAGTGAAGGAGTTCGCGGCCCTCTACGCCCGCCTCGACAGCACGACCCGGACCAGCCGCAAGCTGGCCGCGCTGTCCGACTACTTCCGGCAGGCGGCGCCCGCCGATGCCGCGTGGGCCGTCTACTTCCTCATGGGGCGGAAGCCGAAACGGCTGGTGCTCGCCCGCCATCTGCGCGAATGGTCGGCCCGCCTCGCCGGCGTGCCCGACTGGTTGTTCGAAGAAAGCTACGACGCCGTCGGCGACCTCGCCGAGACCATCGCTCTGCTGCTCCCGCGGCCGGAATCGACGAGCGCGCGGACGCTCTCGCAGTGGGTCGAGGAGTCTCTGCTACCGTTGCGCGGCATGCCGGAGAGCCGGCAGCGGTTGATTCTGGAGGACGCCTGGAAGCAGATGGATCATGACCAGCGGTTCCTCTGGAACAAGCTGCTCACCGGCGCCTTCCGGGTCGGGGTTTCCGAGGGGCTGGTGGTGCGCGCCCTGGCGGAAGTGAGCGGACTGCCGCCGCCCATCATCGCCCACCGTCTGATGGGCCAGTGGGAACCCTCGGCGGAGTTCCTCGAATCGGTGGTCGCCTCCGCCTCGGCGGGAGACGACGTCAGCCGCCCGTACCCGTTCTTTCTTGCCCACCCCCTCGAAGGCGGGCCGGAGAGCAGCCTGGGCCCCGCGGGGGACTGGCTGGCGGAGTGGAAGTGGGACGGCATCCGGGCGCAGCTCATACGGCGCCAGGGCCTGACCTTCCTCTGGTCGAGAGGTGAAGAACTGATCACCGGGCGCTTCCCCGAGATCAGCGAGGCGGCCCGCCTGCTGCCGGGCGGCACGGTGCTCGACGGAGAGATCCTCGCCTGGAAGGACGGCCATGTATTGCCCTTCGCGTGGTTGCAGCGCCGCATCGGGCGGAAGTCGCCCGGCCGCAAACTGCTCGCCGACGTGCCCGCCCGATACATGATCTTCGACCTGATGGAGTGCGGCGGCGCCGACGTCCGGACTCTCCCTCTGGCCGAGCGCCGCGAGCGGTTGCGGCGCGTCCTGGCGCCGCTCCCGCCCGAAAGCGCCCTGACGCTCTCCGAAGCCGTCGCCGCCGGCTCCTGGGAGGAACTGGCCCGGGTGCGCGCCGGCAGCCGGGAACGCGGCGTGGAGGGACTCATGCTGAAGCGCCTCGATGCTTCCTACGGCGTGGGACGCGAGCGCGGCCCGTGGTGGAAGTGGAAGATCGAACCATACACTGTCGATGCGGTCCTGGTTTACGCCCAGCGCGGTCACGGGCGCCGCGCCAGCCTGTACACCGACTACACCTTCGCTGTCTGGAGCGGCGAGGATCTCGTACCCTTCGCCAAGGCCTACTCCGGCCTCAGCGATGAAGAGATCCGCCAGGTCGAT
>CAYRPT010000584.1:0-3180 GCA_964425895.1 uncultured Solibacteraceae bacterium
GGCGGCGCTGGTGGTGGCCGCCACCGTATACGGCATGCCGTTTCACCTGGCGGCCGGGGCGGTCGGATACGGCGCCGCGTTCGGGCTGTTCCCCATCGGATGGATTGTGTTCTGGGCCATTGTGTTGTACCGGCTGACCATTGAGACCGGGAAGTTCGAAGTCATTAAGGATTCGATCGGGAGCCTTACGGACGACCGGCGGCTGCAAGCGCTCCTCATTGCCTTCGCCTTCGGAGCGTTCATTGAAGGCGCGGCGGGATTCGGGACGCCGGTGGCCGTGGCCGCGGCGATGTTGACCGGCTTGGGATTCTCGCCGTTCTACGCGGCGGCGATCTGCCTGCTGGCGAACACGGCGCCGGTGGCCTTTGGATCCATCGGCATCCCGGTGGTGACGCTGGGCGCGATCACGGGACTCGACACGAACGCGCTGAGCGGGGCCGTGGGGCGGATCTGCGCCCCGGTATCGCTGATCATTCCCGCGTACCTGATCGGCGTCATGGGCCGCTTGAAGGGCCTTCGCGGCGTGCTGCCGGCGGTGGCGTTGTGCGGCGCGTCCTTCGCCGGAGTCCAGTACCTGGTGTCGAACTACCTGGGGCCCTATCTCACCGACATCCTGAGCTCACTCTCTGCGCTCGGCGTGCTGATCCTTCTGTTCAAGGTGTGGAAACCCTCCGACGAGTTCGTTCTGGAAGGCGAGGTCGGGGACCACCCGCCGCCGAAGAAGCACCCCGCCGGTGAGGTGTTCCACGCCTGGTCGCCGTACTTTCTGCTGGTGGTCATGGTGCTGCTGTGGGGGCAGGATTCCGTGAAGGCGGTCATCAACAAGGTGACGGTGACGTTCGGGTGGCCGGGACTGCACAACATGGTCCAGCGGATGCAGCCGCTGGTCGCCGAGCCGTCGCCCTATCCCGCGGTTTACAGCTTCAACTGGCTTTCGGCCGCAGGCAGCGCGTGCATGATTGCGTGCATTCTCTCGGTCCTGGTGCTGCGCATGACGCCGGCGCAGGCGTGGAAGGCCGTCGCGACGACATGCAAGCAACTTGCCCTGCCGCTGCTGACCATCGCGGCGGTGCTCGGGCTGGCTTTTCTGATGAACTACTCGGGCGCGACGGTGACGCTGGGCCTGGCGTTTGGAGCCACGGGCGTCCTGTTCCCCTACTTCAGCGCGATGCTAGGCTGGCTTGGCGTGTTCCTGACCGGGAGTGATACCTCCTCGAACGCGTTGTTCGGGAACCTGCAAGTTGTGACCGCGGGCAAGCTGGGACTCGACCCGGTACTAATGGCCGCGGCCAACTCCTCGGGCGGCGTCATGGGTAAAATGATCAGCCTGCAAAGCATCGCGGTCGCGGCGGCCGCCACGGGGATGAAGACTTCCGAGGAGGGCCGCCTGTTCCGCTTCACGCTGCGCCACTCGATCCTGCTGGGCTCGATCATCGGGGCCATCGTCGCCTTCTACGCCTACGTGCTGTAGGGCGGGCGGCGGGCCGGGATACCGGCCTCGCGAACGCACGCTGGCACTCCGGTTGTGGCATCTGTAAAGATGTGAGGGCGCTGGTTCTATCGGCGGGCGGCATGTTCGGGGCGTGGCAGGCGGGCGTCTGGCACGCTTTGGAAGGCGTCTTCCGGCCGGACCTGGTCATCGGCGCCTCGATCGGCTCCGTCAATGGCTGGATCATCGCCTCGGGCGCACCGGCCTCGGAATTGGAGTCGCTGTGGCTCAACCCTCCGCTCGCCACTCAGCCGAAGTGGCGCCTGCCGCGGCGGCCGTGGCAAGGGTGGGCCGACCCCGCGCCACTCGAGGCGGCGATCCGGCGAATTCATCAGTCGTACTCGCCGCGGATCCGCTACGGAGTGGTGCTCACTCGGGTTCCAAGGCTCCAACCACGTCTGTACACCACCGATCGGGAGGTCACCTGGCGGCACCTGATGGCATCGTGCGCCGTGCCGGTGGTCTTCCCCTCGTACCGGCTGGCGGATGACGGCCGCTACGTGGACGGCGGGTTTCTCGGGGCGCTACCGCTGTGGGCGGCCCTCGAGCAAGGCGCCACGGAGATTGTGGCGGTCAACGTCATGGCGCACCTGCCGGCTGCTTACGCCACGATGATGAGGATCCTCCGGTGGGCTGTGGGTTGGCGGGCGCGAATTCCCGAAACGGCTGCCGTCAGCATCCTGCAACCGGACCGGCGCCTGGGAGGCGTCGAGGACGCAATGGTCTGGAAGCGCGAGAACATCGAGCAGTGGATAGCGGACGGCCGCACAGCCGGGAAGCGTTTCCGGGCGGGCGGCGGGGGCTTCAGTTTCCCCGCCGCATCACAGTGCGGGAAATCAGGATGGTCGGGATCACCAGGCCGAAAAAGATAACGCAGAAGACGAGCGTGAAATCCCAGCGGTCCCGGAGAGCGTTGGCTCCATAGACGGCGATGGCGAGTTCGGCCAGCACCAGGACATCGAGAACGACGATGTGGATCACCTGGCGGCGCCGCGCCGCGTCGTCGGGCGGGTTCCCGCTGTCCTGGCCGGAGCCGGGCGGGTTCGTGTCAGCCGAGGGAGCGTCAGGCATGGATCGATGAAAAGCGCCCTCGCGCGGACCCGCCGCAGGACGCGAATTGTCAGCTTACCCGCGTCTTCGACACGTTCATCATGCGCAGCGCCTGGCCGGGATCCTTGAAGTAGTAGCGCACCACGTCGCCGGCTTTCCATACGTCTTCCGGCAGCGCCAGATATTGATCCGGCACAGCGATGGTGACGAGTTCTCTCGTCCGGGGGGAATAAAGGGTGACTGTCTTTGCGGCGTGGTCGATCGTGGGAAGATCGGCGCGTTGGACGCGGACGTCATCCGGGTAAACGCCGCCGGACCGGTCCACGAGTTCGAATTCAATGGTCAGCGGTTTCTGCGCGCTCGGGTCGAACACCGTGGCGGTCTTGGCCGTGGTGTCGAGATCGATCAGCTTGCCGGCGTCGGGGGTGGGCCCCATCTGGCTCGGTTGCTGCGGAATCTCCACCGTCACTGGCGGCAGGCGGTCGAATACCGCTTCGCCCGTCGGATTGGAATCAAGGATGAGGGTGAGTTCGTCGCCGCTTGAGGAGATGACCAGCCCTTGCTCCACCTGACCGAACCCTCCGCAGCCGGCCAGGGTCATCGTCCACCCTGCGGCGACGAATAGCTGAAGTGTGAATAAA